>JAWLFD010000205.1:0-4134 GCA_041685745.1 Wenzhouxiangella sp. | reverse complement strand
GGGGTTGATCACGTATTCGCCGTTGACGAAGCCAACGCGGGCCGCTCCGATGGGCCCATCGAACGGCAGGCCCGCGAGGGTCACGGCGGCAGACGCACCGATCAGCGAGGGGATGTCGGCGTCCACTTCGGGGTTGGACGACATCACCGTGGCGATGACCTGCGTCTCGTTCATGAAACCGTCGGCAAACAGCGGCCGCAGCGGACGGTCGATCAGGCGCGAGGTCAGGGTTTCCTTTTCCGTCGGGCGTCCCTCGCGCTTGAAAAAGCCGCCGGGAATCCGACCCGCGGCATAGAATTTTTCCTGGTAGTTGCAGGTCAGGGGAAAAAACGCCTGGCCCGGCTTGACTTCCTTTCGGGCCACGGCGGTGACCAGCACCACGGTGTCGGCCATGGTGACCAGCACCGCGCCGTCGGCCTGACGGGCGACGTGGCCGGTCTCCAGGGTCACGTCATGCTCGCCGAATTTGAACGTCTTGGTAAACTTTTTCACTAATCAATCTCCACTTGTCGCAATGCAAAACACCCCGGTACAGCCTGGTGAGCCGCCGGGGTGTTCAATTCCAGTCAGAAAGCCTTTGAGGTCTTAACGACGCAGGCCCAGACGCTCGATCAGATCACGGTAGCGCTGGACGTCCTTTTTCTTGACGTAGTCGAGGAGCGACCGGCGCTGGTTGACGAGCTTGAGCAGGCCTCTGCGCGAGTGGTGATCCTTCTTGTGCTCTGCAAAATGGCCCTGCAGTTCCTGGATGCGCGCGGTCAGCAGTGCGACCTGCACCTCCGGAGACCCGGTATCGCCCTCGGACAACTGGTGTTCCTGTACAACCTGCTGCTTTTGTTCTGCCGTCAGTGACATCTGTACTCATTCTCCAAAAAGTCGGTGGGCGACCAGGCTTTTTCAGAAAACCCCCTTGGAATCGAAAACCCGGCACCAGGTGCCAGATCGCCGTCAAGCCGGGCTTTGTGCAAAAGCCTGCGGTCACCGCATTCAGTCAAGCAGGGCATTGTAACCGCTGGAAAGTCCCGATGACAACAACAACAGAGGAAAAGCAGGCGCTCGCCGCGCCGGTCAAGAATCCGGATATCGCCGCCGAACCCTGCCGACCTGGTCGAGACTGGCCTCCAGCGCGTGGACGCACTTGGCATCCAGCTTGCCGGCATCGAGCATGCGCCGCAGCTCAACCACGGCCGCCGCCACCGGCCAGGGCTCCTTGTAAGGCCGTTGACTGGTCAGGGCGTCGAACACGTCCGCCACGGCGACGATCCGCGCCTCGACCGGGATCTGGTCTCCGACCAGCCCGTCCGGATAGCCCGAGCCGTCCATCATCTCGTGGTGTCCGGAGATGATGTTCATCATCGTCGACGAGTCGGAAAGTCCCCGGGCGTTCATCTTGTCGAGCACCTTGCCGGCCAGTTCGGTCCCCAGAGCGACGTGCTTTTGCATGGCCCGGCGCTCGTTCGCGTCCAGCGGCCCCGGCTTGAGCAGGATGCGATCGGAAATGCCGACCTTGCCGATATCGTGGAGCGGCGCAAACAGGAAGATGTGCTCGATCTTTTCGTCGGACAATCCGTAGTGGTCGGCGACCGAAACGGCAATCAGGCGGGAATAGTGCGCCATGCGGTCCAGGTGCGGCCCGGTTTCGAAGTCGCGCCGGCGCGCGACCTCGCCGACGACCTGCACCGACTGCAAGATGCTGCGCACCACATCTTTCTCGGCGGCCACCGTCATGGCCATCAGATTGCCGTGCATCAGGGCGTCGCGCTGGGCCTCGGCATTGAACGCGGCCGGCTGTGCGGAGTTGAAGAACATCAGCCCGATGAACTCCCCCCGATCGTGCATCGGCATGGTGAAAGAGGAACGATAGCCCTGCTCGAGCAACCATTTCGAGTGCAGGGAATCGGGATTCACCGCGGCCGGAATGTCGTCGATGACCCGGCAGTCACCGGAATCGGCAAGCTGGCTGAGCGATCGGCTCTCGGCCAGCCTGAATTCATACCCGTCCATGGGCGTCCCGACGCGGGTACTGCTGACGAAGGTCTTGAGCATGTCCGTGCCGGGGTCGTAGATCACGCAGGCCACCCGGTCGACTGAGGGAATGGCGCGCATCAGCCGCTCGTGAATGGCCTCGATGCGCTCGCCGAGGGTGCCGTTGTTCCAGAGCAGATTGTGCGGCCGATGCTCCATGGACTCTCCTTCGAGGATGCCTGCATTGACCTGTACGGCCGGCGGAGACGTTGGGACTGGCGAATCTTCCGTTTCGGCATTCTAGGCGGTGGCAAGCCGCAGAGCAACAAGGCGCGCTGACCCGGCCAATACGGCTCGATCAGACCCCGCCTCGTCGAAATCTTCACGCCGGTCTGCTGTGCTGTACGGCTGAGCCTGCCGAACTGTTTCCCGGCGGCTACCACTCGAACCAGGGATCGAACAACTCGTGAATGCCCAACCAGAAGCCCCGCCGGGCCGTCGCGCCGGCCCCATGCGGACCGTGGCCATCTGTGCCGTGCTGCTGGCCGTCGGCGCCGCGCTGATCCTGGTCATCTTCAACACCGAACCGACGGCCGAACGCGATGGCGCGGTTCGGCAGTCGGCCTCGCTGGTCGACGTCACTCAAGGCGACTTCGGCAGTTTCCGCCCCGTGATCACCGCCATGGGCAGCGTCCGCCCGGCCAGAGAAATCTCCCTGAGCGCCCGCGTCGACGGCGAAATCCTCGAACTGCACGAGTCCTTCGTGCCCGGCGGTTTTGTCGAAGCCGGCGAGATGCTGGTGCGTATCGATGACGCCGACTACCGGATCGGCCTGCAGCGCAGCCGCACAGCACTTGAGCAGGCCCTGGCCAGCCTGGAGATCGAGCAGGGCGAACGTTCCGCGGCAGCGGCCGATTACCAGCGCTTGAATCGCGAGCTGCCGCCGGAGCGGCGCGCCCTGGTGCTGCGCGAGCCGCAGGGTCGGGCCGCCCGCGCCAGCGTGGAGGCCGCCCGGGCCGACGTCGAGCAGGCCGAGCTGAGCTTGAGTCGCACCCGCGTCGAGGCGCCGTTCGATGCCCACGTGCTCAGCCGCGACATCAATCTCGGCTCGCAGGTCGGGGCCGGCGCGGCGCTCGGCCGACTGGTCGGCCTGGACACGTTCTGGGTCGAAGCCACGGTCCCGGTCTCGCGCCTGCCCTGGCTGGCGATCCCCGATGGCGATGAGCAAGGATCGAGCGCCGTGATCCGCAATCGCACCGCCTGGCCGACCGACGCCGTGCGCGAAGGCGAGGTGTTTCGCCTGATCGGCGAGCTGGAAGACGCCACGCGCCTGGCCCGCATCCTGATTGCGGTGGATGATCCGCTGGCGCGCCAGGGCGATCCGTCCCGGCCGCGCCTGATGCTGGGCGAGTACGTGGAGGCGAGAATTGAAGGCCGCGAAATGGCCGATGTGGTGCGCCTGGAGCGCGAGTACGTGCGCGCCGACGACACCGTCTGGCTGATGGTCGAAGGCCGGCTGGCCATTCGCCCGGTCTCCATCGTGTTCCAGGACGAGCGCTACGCCTACATCGACGAGGGCCTGGCGGCCGATGACCGGGTCGTCACCACCCGCCTGGCCACGGTGCGCGAGGGCCTGCGCCTGAGGGTCGACGAAGGCAGCCCGGCTGATCAGGACGACTCGGCATGAGCAACGCCCCTATCGCCTGGATGGCGCGCAACCCGATCGCGGCCAACCTGGCGATGATTATCCTGCTGGCCGGCGGCGTGTGGACGGCGATCACGATGCAAAAGGAAGTCCAGCCGCGCTACGAGCTGGACTTCGTCGACGTCAGCGTGTCCTACCCCGGCGCGGCACCGGAAGAGGTCGAGCAAGGCATTCTGCTGCCGGTCGAAGAAGCCGTGCGCGGGGTCCAGGGCATCCAGGAGCTCACCTCCACGGCCCGCGAGGGCTCGGGCTCGATCAACCTGGAGCTGGTCGCCGGCGTCAACCGCATGCGGGTCTACCAGGACGTCGACCAGGCCGTCTCCCAGATCCGCACCTTTCCGGTCGACACGGAAGAACCGAGGGTGCGGCTGCGCTCGTGGCAGCGCGACGTCATGGAAATCGGCCTGTACGGCGATATCGATATCTGGTCGCTGCGCCAGCTGGCCGAGCGCGTTCGCGACCAG
>JAWLFD010000204.1:0-4135 GCA_041685745.1 Wenzhouxiangella sp. | reverse complement strand
GATCACGCCGGACAGAATGGCCATCGGGTGGGCGTCGTAGTGGAAGCCGCCGATGAAGGTGTTGACCTGCTCGTGGACCATCGTGTGATAGGTGATGTCGCGCTCGAATGCCGTCAGTTCGCTGCTCGAAGGCAGTTCCCCGTAAAGCAGCAGGTAGGAGACCTCCAGAAAGCTGGAGCGCTCGGCCAGCTGCTCGATCGGGTAGCCGCGGTAGCGCAGGATTCCCTCGGTGCCGTCGATGAAAGTGATGTCGCTTTTGCAGTTGGCCGTGGTGCCGTAACCCGGGTCGTAGGTGAAGTAGCCCATTTCGGGGTTGAGCCGGGTGATGTCGATGGTCGGATCGCCTTCGGTTCCGGACACGACCGGCAGGTCAAGGGATTTTCCGGAGTCGGGGTCGGTCAGGGTCAGTTTGCGGTCGGTCACCGGGTTCTCCTCGAGGCGTTGGGGTTCTTCAGGGCTGGCGTCGCGGCAGGTCCCGTGCCGCCGGTCCGGAAGACCTAGTATCTCACAGGCCTATTGCACACTGCATCAGGCCGCCGTAGCTCAGACCCGTGGCCACCGCTCGGCGTCGATGGTTTCCCGGTAGGCGTGCCAGGTGGCGTGGCCGATGACCGGCAGAACGACGGCAAAGGCCAGCCAGGCGGTCAGGATGCCGAGCAGCACCCCGGCCACGATGATCAGTGCCCAGACCGCCATCGCCGGCTTGTTGCGCAGCACCGCGTTGGTGCTGGTGATGACCGCGGTCACGGCATCGACTCTGCGCTCCATCAGCATCGGCAGCGAAAAAGCGCTGGCGGTGAACACGACCAGGCAGAACAGCGCCCCGACGGCGCTGCCGATGCCCAGGAACAAGGCCAGTTCGTGCCAGCCCGGATCGCTGACCTGGGGAAAGAAGATGTAGAGCGTGTTGGCCGCCCGGGCCCAGATCAGCAGGACCACGATCAGGATCACCGCGAACACCAGCGAGCGACGCCCCGAGCGCGCGGCGTCGGCCACGCTGCGACCCAGCGAGGGCTGTTCGCCCCGCTCCAGTCGCTGGCTGATCGCGTAAAGGGTCATGGCCAGCCAGGGACCGATGAAGACGAAACCCGAGACCAGGCCCAGGTACAGGCCCAGGTTGCCCCAGACCCAGGCCGCGCCGCTGATCAGGTAGCTCAGCGCGACCATGATCAGCCCGAAGGCCAGGCTCTGGCGCGGTGCGGCTTTCAGGTCGGCCCAGCCCTGTGCCAGCCAGCGCAGCGGGGCGCCGGCGGTCACTTGCCGGCAAGGCGCGAGCATGGGCAGTTCTTCAGGCGGCGGCTGGGCGTGGGTCATGGCGGACAGTCGAGCACATCGCTCGCGCAAAAGTCAACGTTTCAGGCTTCGCCGGGCAAGGCCTGGCCCTGCTGGTGCAGCAGCGAGCGCAGTCGCGCGTCGACCTCGGGCAGGTGGGTCTCGAGATGGCGCTGGAACGCGGCGGCGGCCGGAGTGATCTGGCGGCCGCGACGCTGGATCAGGTGCCAGTTGACCGGGACCGGCAACTCGCGGATGGTGACCAGCGCAAGACGCCCGAACTGCAGTTCGAACCAGACCGCGTGCAGCGACATGATCGCCACGCCGTGCCCGCTCATCACCGCCTGCTTGATGGCTTCGTTGCTGCCCAGTTCCAGCGCCGGGTTCAGGGTCACACCGAAGTTTCCAAGCCAGTCTTCGGTCCACATGCGGGTGCCCGAACCGGGCTCGCGGACCAGGATGCGCTCGCCTGGAATCTGGTCTGCCGTCAGATCGTCGCGCTCGACCCAGGGATGATCGCGCGCGGCGATCATCACCAGCGGGTTGAGCGCGACGGACTGAGTGACCAGGCCATCGCCTTCCGGGGGACGCGTCATCAGGTAGGCGTCGTCCAGCCCGGCCCCCAGGCGCTTGAGCAGCTCGGCGCGCGGCACGATGGTCAGGCTGGCCTGGATGCCGGGATGGTCCTTCTGGAACTGTCCGATCAGGGGCGGAAGAACATATTCGGCGGTCGAGGCAGCGGCAACGCTCAGCCGTCCCCGTTCGATGCCCTGACGCGCGGCCAGACGCTGGCGCAGCAGCTGCATTTCGTCGTCGATGCGGCGGGCGGCGGCGAGCGCATCGCGGCCGGCCCCGGTCAGGCGCAGCCGGCGACCCCTGATCTGGTAAAGCGGCAGACCGAGCGTTTCGGTCAGCTGGGACAGCTGGATCGACAGCGTCGGCGGGGTCAGATGCAGGCGCTGGGCGGCCGCGCTGATCGAGCCCTCCTCGGCGACCGTGCGCAGGATGCGAAGCTGATGGAGGGTCGGTTTCATGAGTTAGATTTTAATCTAATGACAGATCCATAAAAATTAACTTTAATCTATTTTTGTTCCCCGCTACATTGTCTGGCGTCATCCCTTTCGTGCTCCGGAGATCGCCATGCAAATGACCGCCCAGGCTGTTGGATCCCCCCTCTCTTCTGCCTCTTCTGCCGCGCTGCTCGAAACCGTTCCGGTGGCCCTGGCGGCCGGCGACGGGATCGGTCCGGAAATCAGCGCCGCGGTGTGCCGGATTCTCGAAGCGGCCGCGGCCCGGGTAACGTTCATGCCGGTCACGATCGGCGCGCGCAGTTACCGCGATGGCGTGAGTTCGGGCATCCCTGCCGAGGCCTGGGCCACGCTGCGAGAACATCGGGTTTTGCTCAAGGGGCCCATCACCACGCCCCAGGGCGGGGGGTACAAGAGCGTCAACGTCACCCTGCGCAAGTCGCTGGGCCTGTTTGCCAACATTCGCCCGTGCCGATCCTGGCATCCGTGGGTGGCTACCCGTCATCCGGACATGGACGTACTGATCGTGCGTGAAAACGAGGAAGACACCTATGCCGGCATCGAGCACCGCCAGACCGCCGAGGTCACCCAGTGCCTGAAACTGATCAGCCAGCCTGGTTCGGAGCGGGTGATCCGCTATGCCTTCGAACTGGCGCGGGCCCAGGGACGGCGCAAGGTGCACTGCTTTTCCAAAGACAACATCATGAAGCTCACCGACGGGCTGTTTCACCAGACCTTCGACCGGATCGCTGCGGAGTATCCGGACATCGAATCGGCCCACCTGATCATCGACATCGGCACCGCGCTGCTGGCCGACCGGCCCGAAACGTTCGACGTCATCGTCGCGCCGAACCTTTACGGCGACATCATCTCCGACGTCGCCGCCCAGATCACCGGTTCGGTGGGGCTGGGCGGCTCGGCCAACATCGGCCCGGATTTCGCGATGTTCGAAGCCGTCCATGGTTCGGCGCCGGATATCGCCGGAAAAGACATTGCCAACCCGTCCGGCATGCTGCTGGGGGCCGTCGACATGCTCCGCTACATCGGCGATACCTCGGCTGCGTCGCGCATTCACGCAGCCTGGCGCAAGACTCTGGCCGAAGGGCTGCACACGCCAGACATCCATCGGGATGGCCACAGTCGGGAGCGGCTCGGTACCCAGGCGTTTGCCGACGCGATCATCGAGCGACTTGACCAGGCGGGCGCGGAGGCCGGCGCAGACTGGCCGCGGGTGGACTGCGCCTGGCCCGAAGCCGCCGTGCGACCCGAAAAGCGCCTGGTCGGGGTCGATGTCTTCCTCGACCACGACCAGGACGGTCGCAACCCTGAACGCCTGGGCCGGGCGGTCGAAGCGCTGACGCTTGCCAGCGACCTCCAGCTCTCCCTGATCACCAACCGCGGTGTCAGGGTCTACCCGAATGGGATGCCGGAAACCTGTTGCACCGACCACTGGCGCTGCCGCTTTCGCTCGCCCGACGATGCGCCGATCGAGCACCGCCAGATCATCGAGCTGCTCGAAATGTTCGAGCAAGCCGGCCTGGACTTCATCAAGACCGAGCACCTCTACACTTTCGACGGACAACCGGGGTTCTCGCTGGGGCAGGGCGAGTAAGACGGTTTCCTAAACGTCGACGAACTGCTCGGCCGGGCCGATCCAGCGCTCTATGAGTTGCCGGGCCTGCTGCTCGTCGATGCGGGCGGCCAATTCCTGTACCCGATCAAGCAAGGGTTCGTCACGGGCCAGATCGGCGATGCGGAAGCGGAGCGCGCCGGTCTGGCGGGTGCCCAGCACCTCCCCCGGACCGCGCAGCTGCAGGTCTTTTTCGGCGATCACG
>JAWLFD010000203.1:0-4177 GCA_041685745.1 Wenzhouxiangella sp. | reverse complement strand
CGCCAATCAACCGCGCGGCCCGATAACCGGGCGCTCGCTCAGGATTCCTTTCTGGGCTTGACGTAGATGACCAGTGAGTGTTCGACGATGTCGTAACCGTGCCGATTCGCGATCTCGCGCTGGCGCTCCTCGATTTCCTCGTCGACAAATTCGATCACATCGCCGGTTTCCAGGCAGACCATGTGGTCGTGGTGATCACCGTCGTGCAACTCGTAGCAGGCCTGCATCGGGCGCCCGCTGCCGTCGTCGAACATGTGCTTGCGCACCAGGCAGGCCTGCTCGAACTGGCTGAGTACACGGTAAACGGTCGCCAGACCGATTTCCTCGCCCTGCTCGTTGAGCAGACGATAGATTTCGTCGGCGGTCAGGTGCTTGCGCTCAGGATCGGTTCTTTCCAGAAGCCGCAAGATCTGCAGCCTAGGATGCGTCACTTTCAAGCCGACTCGGCGCAAGTCCATGGTTTTTTCCGACATGACAACCCCGGGGGCTTATTTTGCCCGCTGACTGATCAGGCTCTATTGTATCATTGCAGGCTCGCCATCTTCCGAGGTTACATAACTCCATGCGCCTGTTTGCAAGCGCTCTCCTGCCCGCGATCCTCATCACGCTGCTGACCGGGTGCAACCTGGTCTACAAGCAGGATATCCAGCAGGGCAACGTCCTCGACGACGACAACGTCGCCCAACTGGAAACCGGCATGACCAAACGCCAGATCCTGGTGCTGCTGGGCACGCCGTCGGTGCAAAGCCCGTTTCACGATGACCGCTGGGACTACATGAACACCTTCTCCCGGCGCGGCGGCACACCGGTCAAGCGGGTGCTCACGCTGCGCTTCGAGCAAGAACGGCTGGCCTCGGTCGAAGGCACCTACCTGGAGCAGGACACCGTGGCCGCCAGAGCCTTGCGCGAGATGCAGGCGCCCGACGAGGTGCCCATTCAGGATCTCGAGAGCATCCGTAGAGACGGCAACTGAAGCGCGGTTTCAGCGGGCTTTTCTGCCGGCGCGCTCGAGTTGTGCCAATTGCCGACGCACTTCCTTGGGGTCGGCAGTGAGCGGACGGTAAAGTTCCACGCGATCGCCGTCGACGAGCACCCGGTCCGGACGACACAAGCGCCCGAAGATTCCGCAGCGTCGCTTGTCGATTTCAAAGCCGGGCAGCTTCGAGGCCAGGCCAGCGGCCTCGATGGCCTGTTCCACGGTAGCGCCCGCAGCCAGGTTCAACGGCACCACGACCTGCCGATCGGGCAACGCCGCGGCGACTTCGATCCGCAGCCACTCACCCATGGATGACTTCGGCACGCCGGCAGAAATCGTCGACCATGCGATCCGCCATCCGGCTGAAACTGCGGCGAAACGGCCGCATCCAGAGGCTGCCGGAAAAGCGGAAATCCAGATCCAGACTGACCCGGCAGCCGTGGCCGACGGGCGTGAACCGCCAGCAACCGTAAAGATCCTCGAAAGGGCCTTCTCGCAGCCGCATTTCAACCTCACGCGGCCGATCCAGCCGATTGTCAGTGGTAAACAGCGCCCGGATTCCGCCCAGCGTGACCGCCAGACTCGCCGTCTGCCCGGTTTCGGATTGCGCATGCACGGTCGCCTCTCGCACCCAGTCCAGAAACTCCGGATAACGCTTCACGTCACAGACCAGATCGAACATCTGCTCCGGACGAAATTCAACCAGGGCGAATCGGTGGACTTCAGCCATCCGGGGATGATACGCCAGGCACCAGCGGCTTGCGGTATAGTGCTGGCCCCATGGTCAAGTCCCCCTCCAGCACCATCGCCGTGAACAAGCGCGCTCGCTTCGAGTATCACCTCGACGAGCGCATCGAGGCCGGCATCGCCCTGGAGGGCTGGGAAGTCAAGGCATTGCGGGCCGGCAAGATTCAGTTCGGCGAGAGCTACGTGCTGCTAAAGAACGGCGAGGCCTTCCTGTTCGGTTGCCTGATCACCCCGCTGACCTCGGCGTCGACCCACGTCAAGGCCGACCCGATGCGCAATCGCCGCCTGCTCCTGCACCGCCGCGAAATCGATCGCCTGATCGGGTTCGTCGAGCGCAAGGGGCAAACCATCGTACCCACCGCGATGTACTGGAAGAAAGGCAAGGTCAAGGTCGAAATCGCCATCGCGCGCGGCAAACAGACCCACGACAAGCGCCGGGCGCAGAAGGACCGCGACTGGGAGCGCCAGAAAAGCCGGTTGCTCAAGTCCAGCGCCTGAACCGACGCACCAGCCGCACGTTCACCGAATCGACCGGGTCTTAGTACTTCATCTCGCCGGAATTGCGATGTTATGATATAACTTTACATGTCTCCCACATTCTCCAATTGGCCCATGAAAAAGTCTCTGCTCGCGCTTTCCATTTCCTGCATCCTGGCATCGAGCTGGGCAACGGCAGACGTCGACCGCGATGACGTTCTCCGCCACGCCGGCGACCTCGAGACCATCCTGGTGCAGGCGCTGCCGCTGCGGCGCACGGCCCTGGAATCGGCCCAGCCGGTCGACGTGCTGGCCGGCGAAGCCCTGGACGACCGGCGCGGCATGACCCTGGGCGAAACCCTGCAGAACCAGCCCGGCGTGCATTCAACGTATTACGGACCCGGCGCCGGCCGGCCCGTCATCCGCGGCCTTGGCGGGCCGCGCGTGCGCATCCTCGAAGACGGTCTTTCGACCGGCGACGCCTCCGCGCCCAGCGACGACCACGCGGTTTCGCTAGACCCGATGCTGATCGACCAGATCGAGATTCTGCGCGGACCGGCCACCCTGCTCTACGGATCGGGTGCTTCCGGCGGCGTGGTCAACGTCATCGACAACCGCATCCCCGAGCGCCTTCCGGCCGAGCCGATTGCCGGCCGCTTCGAAGTGCGCGGCGACACCGTCGCCGACGAACGCTCCGGCGTGCTGCGCCTGGACGGCGGCGGCGGCCAGTTCGCCTGGCACCTGGACGGGACCTGGCGCGATACCGACGACTACGAGATCCCCGGCGCCGCGCGTCGCGAGTTCGACGATCCTGACCACGACGACGAAGATCACGGGCATGGCCACGACGACGAGCACGATTCTGCCGCCGACGGCATCTTGCCCAACAGTTTTGTCGACAATCGATCCGGTACCGTCGGCGCCAGCTGGATCGGCGACCGCGGCTTCATCGGCGGAGCATTCCGAGTGTTCGAGTCCGAATACGGCATTCCGGCGCCGCATAGTCACGGCGAGGACGAAGATCACGACGACGAACACGGCTCGTTCGATGAAGACCACGACGACGAGGAAGAAGAGTTCGCCTTCATCGACCTGGAACAGCGCAGCTGGAACCTCAAGGCCGGGCTGGACCAGCCGCTGCCGGGCGTGGCCCGCGGCACCTTCAGACTGGGCTACAACGACTACACCCATCGTGAAGTCGAAATGGAGGGCGAACACGACGAGGACCACGATAGCGTCGACGATCACGACCACGAAGCCACCGTCTTCGACGTCCAGACCTGGCAGTCCCGGCTGGTTCTCGAGACCGTTCCCGCGGCCGGCTGGGAAGGCGCGATCGGCGTGCAGTTCGACAGCGAGGAGTTCGTTGCCGTGGGCGAGGAGGCCTTCGTCGCTCCCAACGAGACCGATGCACTGGCCCTGTTCACCCTCCAGGAACGCCGCTTCGGCGATGTCATCCTGAGCCTGGGCGGGCGCATCGAGCGCACCCGGGTCGAGGCCGAACTGGACCTGCACGGCGACGACCATGACGAAGAAGAACACGACCACGACGATCACGACGACGGCCCGGAAGTGGACTTCGACACCGATCATCGCGATTTCACCACCTTCTCGGCCAGCCTCGGCACCATCTGGCAGATCAACGAGCTTTGGCATTCCTCGCTCAATCTGGCCCACGCCCAGCGCGCGCCGTCGGCCACCGAACTGTTCTCCAACGGCCCCCACCTGGCCACCTTCAGCTTCGAAATCGGCGACCCCGAGCTCGACCGCGAGCAGACCCTTTCCTGGGACCTGGGGCTGCATCGCCACGCCGACGCGTTCGACCTCGATATCAACCTGTTCCACAAGCAGATCGACGACTTCATCTACCTGGCCGATACCGGCATGGAAGTCGAGGGTTTCGCGGTCCGGCGCGCGGTGCAGCAGGACGCCACCTTCTACGGGCTCGAGGCTGCGGCCGCCTGGCAGATTCACGGC
>JAWLFD010000202.1:2405-4209 GCA_041685745.1 Wenzhouxiangella sp. | reverse complement strand
GCCGCCCCCGCCCCATCGAAACACGATGGCGATCTGGCCCCGTCGGTGCGCAAGCTGGTCGCCGAAAACGAGGTTGACCCGTCCTCGGTCGAAGCCAGCGGCCGCGGCGGCCGGCTGACCAAGGGCGACGTTCTCAAGCATCTCCAGGGCGGCGGCGCCCGCCCCGAAGAGCGGGTCAAGATGTCGCGCCTGCGCTCACGCATTGCCGAGCGCATGAAGGAGGCCCAGAACACCGCGGCGATCCTGACCTCGTTCAACGAAGTCAACCTGCAGGCGGTCATGGATATTCGGGCGCGCTACAAGGAGGATTTCCTCAAGCGCCACGACGTCAAGCTCGGCTTCATGTCGTTTTTCGTCAAGGCCTGCTGCGAGGCCCTGCGCAAGCACCCGGTGGTCAACGCCTCGATCGACGGCGAGGAAATCGTCTACCGCGGCTTCCAGGACATCGGGATCGCCGTGTCCACCGAGCGCGGCCTGATCGTACCGGTGCTGCGCGACGTGCAGCACATGGGCCTGGCCGACATCGAGGGCGCCATCGCCGACTTCGCGACCCAGGCCCGCAAAGGCACGATCAAGCTCGAAGACCTGCAGGGTGGCACTTTCACCATCACCAACGGCGGGGTTTTCGGCTCGCTGCTGTCCACGCCGCTGCTCAACATGCCGCAAAGCGCCATCCTGGGCATGCACGCGATCAAGGAACGGCCCGTGGCCGAAAACGGCCAGGTGGTGATCCGGCCGATGATGTACATCGCGCTGTCTTACGACCACCGCATTGTCGACGGCAAGGACGCCGTTCAGTTCCTGGTCGCGGTCAAGCAGGCGCTCGAGGACCCGGCGCGGATGCTGCTGGGACTGTAATGCGAGAATGCAAAATGCGCAGATGCTCAAGGAATGACGATGTCTGAAAAGGAATTCGATCTGATCGTGATTGGCGGCGGGCCCGGCGGGTACGTGGCCGCGATTCGAGCCGCCCAGCTGGACATGAAGGTGCTGCTGATCGACGACCGCCAGGACACCGAGGGCAAACCGGCCCCGGGCGGCACCTGTCTGAACGTCGGTTGCGTGCCGTCCAAGGCCCTGCTCGACTCCTCCAAGCACTACCATCACATCCAGCACGACTATGCCGCGCACGGCATCTCGGTCGAATCGGCATCCATGGATGTCGGTCGAATGATCGAACGCAAGCGCAAGGTGGTCAAACAGCTCAACGGCGGCCTGCTGCAGCTGTTCAAGGCCAACAAGATCGAGTTCGCCAACGGCCGCGGCAAGCTTTTGGCCGACCGCGAAGTCGAGATCACGCCGGTCGAAGGCGAGACCTATCGCGCCCGCGGCGGGCACGTGATCCTGGCGGCCGGGTCCGTGCCGTTCACCATACCGAACGTCGAAATCGACGGCGAGCACATCGTCGACAACGTCGGGGCGCTTGAATTCGAGGCCGTACCGGAGCGCCTGGGCGTGATCGGCGCCGGGGTCATCGGGCTGGAAATGGGCAGCGTCTGGAAGCGCCTGGGTTCGGAGGTGATCCTTTTCGAGGCCATGGAGGAACTGCTGCCGGTGGTCGATCAGGACATGAGCCGGGCCGCGGCGCGCGAATTCAAGAAACAGGGCCTCGACATCCGCCTCGGGACCAAGGTCGCCGGGGCCGAACTGGTCGACGGCAAGGTCGAGGTCAGCTACACCGAAGGCAACGAGGAAAAGACCGAGACCTTCGACAAGCTGCTGGTCGCGGTGGGCCGCAGGGCCGCCAGCGAAGCCCTGCTGGCCGACGGCAGCGGCGTGGAACTGACCGAACGCGGGCAGGTCG
>JAWLFD010000202.1:0-2305 GCA_041685745.1 Wenzhouxiangella sp. | reverse complement strand
CCTTCGACAAGCTGCTGGTCGCGGTGGGCCGCAGGGCCGCCAGCGAAGCCCTGCTGGCCGACGGCAGCGGCGTGGAACTGACCGAACGCGGGCAGGTCGCCGTCGACGAGCACTGCCGCACCTCGGCAACCAACGTATGGGCGATCGGCGATCTGGTGCGCGGGCCGATGCTGGCCCACAAGGCCTCGGAGGAAGGCGTGGCGGTGGTCGAGACCATCGCCGGCCAGCACGGCCATATCAACCTCGACCACGTTCCCTGGGTGATCTACACCGACCCCGAGATCGCCTGGGTCGGCAAGACCGAAAAGGAGCTGACCGAGGCCGGCATCGAGTACAGGGCCGGCAGCTTTCCGTTTGCCGCCACCGGCCGCGGGCTGGCCATGGGCGAGGCAGCCGGCCACGTCAAGATTCTCGCCGACGCCGAGACCGACCGCATTCTGGGTGCCCAGATCATCGGCCCGAGCGCCTCGGAAATGATCGCCGAGATCGTGGTGACCATGGAGTTCGCCGGCGCCAGCGAAGACCTCGCCCGGATCGTGCACGCCCACCCGACCCTGTCGGAGGCGATTCACGAAGCGGCCCTGGCGGTCGACAAGCGCGCCATCCACAAGGCCAACTAGCGTTTTTGGAGCAGCAGCCCACACCCTCATGAACAGCGCCATCCCAGAAAGCTTCCGTGCCTTTCGGATCTTCGACGACGAAAACGGCTACCGCGCCGAAATCGTCGAACAGTCCATCGACGACCAGTCCGAAGGCGATGCGGTGATCCGGGTCGCCTGGTCCAGCGTCAACTTCAAGGATGCATTGGCCGGCACCGGAAAGGGCAAGATTCTGCGCGACTTCCCGCTCAACGGCGGCATCGACGTCGCCGGTACCGTGGTTGAGCCCGGCGAGGCCGACCTGCGCGCGGGGGACGAGGTCCTGATGACCGGCTGCGGCCTGTCGGAGACCCGCGACGGCGGCTACAGCGAGTATTTGCGGGTGCCTTCGAAATGGCTGGTTCCGCTGCCGAAGGGTCTGAGTTCTCATCAAGCCATGTGCCTGGGAACCGCCGGTTTCACGGCGGCCCTGGGGCTGTATCGCATGGAGGCGCTGGGCCAGAGCCCGGACATGGGTCCGGTCTGCATTACCGGCGCTTCCGGCGGCGTCGGCTCGCTGGCCGTCGATATCTATTCCCGGGCCGGCTATGAGGTCAGCGCCATCAGCGGCAAGGTCGAAGAATTCGAATGGCTGCACGAACTCGGTGCCGCCCAGTGCATTTCGCGGCACGACCTGCACTGGCCGGACACGCCGCTGGCTTCGGCTCGTTTCGCCGGCGCCCTGGACACCGTCGGCGGCGACATGCTCAGCGGACTGACCCGAGTCATCCGGCCTTGGGGCTCGATCGCGGCCTGCGGCATGGCCGGGGGCGTCGGCGTGCAGACCACCGTCATGCCGTTCATCATCCGCGGCATCAGCATCGTCGGAATCAACTCCGCCGGTTGCCCGTATGCTCTTCGAAAGACCCTTTGGGATCGGCTGGCCGGGGAGTGGAAGCCGCGCCACCTGGACCGCATCGCCCAGGATGCCATTGGTCTGGATGATCTCCCGGACGCTTTCAATCGGCTGCTGGCCGGCGGCGGCAAAGGCCGCATCCCGGTTCGCGTAGCCACCTGAGGAACAATCGCATGGCTCGAATCCTGATCGTCGATGACTCCGAAGTCCAGCTCTATGCGCTACGCAAGGTGCTTGAAAATGGCGGTCATCAGGTTTTCGCCGCCGAAAGCGGCGCCGCAGGCATCGACCTGGCCGTCAGCGAAAAGCCCGACCTGGTGCTGATGGACGTGGTCATGCCGGAGATGAACGGCTTCCAGGCCACGCGCAAGCTGGCCCGCAACCCGGAGACCGCGGACATCCCGGTGGTCTTCGTGACGACCAAGGATCAGGAAAGCGATCGAGTCTGGGGCATGCGCCAGGGCGCGGCCGACTACATCACCAAGCCGGTGGATCGCAAACACCTGCTCGCTACCATTCGAAGAATTCTGGAGAACGAGACATGAGCATTTCCGCCGGAGATCAGATTCCCAGCGTGGCCCTGACGATCATGGGCAGCAACGGGCCCGAACCCGTCGACAGCCGCGAATTGCTGGGCAACGGCCTGGTCGTACTGTTTGCCGTCCCGGGCGCCTTCACCCCGACCTGCTCCGCACAGCATCTGCCGGGATTCGTCGAGCACGCCGCAGCCCTGCGCCAGAAAGGCGTGGACCGGATCGTCTGCATGGCCGTCAATGATGTTTTCGTGATGGATGCCTGGGGCAAGGCCGGT
>JAWLFD010000201.1:0-4271 GCA_041685745.1 Wenzhouxiangella sp. | reverse complement strand
CTCGATCCCGATCAGCCCGACCCGGAGGCCACGGCGGCGGCCTGGCAACAGGCCTGGCGCGATTACCATGCCGGCCGATTTGGCGCTGCCGTGGATGGCGCCCTGGCCATCGGTCCGCTGGCCCATGCCATCGCCAACAAGGCCAGTGGCATCTACGCCGACTATCTCGAAGAAGACGAAAAAACACGCCTGGCCATCTATCAGGCGGGCATCGAGCGCGCCGAGGCCGCCATCCGGGCCTATCCCGACGATGCCAACGCGCACTACTTTCATGCCTTCCTGCTCGGCCGATACAGCCAGTGCATCTCGGTGGCCAAGGCGCTGGCCCAGGGCGTCGGCGGTCGGATTCGACAATCGCTGGACCGTTGTCTGGCACTCGCGCCCGACCACGCCGAAGCACGAACCGCTTCGGGGCTGTACCACGCCGAAATCATCGACAAGGTGGGCAAGCTGGTCGGAGGCATGACCTACGGAGCAAAAGCCGACAAGGCCATGGCCGAATGCCAAGCCGCACTGAAGCTCACGCCCCAGGCCCCGATCGCCCACATCGAGTACGGCAACGCCCTGTACCTGCTCTACGGCGACAAGCGCCTGGATGAGTCCAACCGGGCCTACGAGCAGGCCGCAGCGATCACGCCCATCGACGCCATGCAGAAACTCGACGTCGAGTACGCCAGGAACTCCCTGGGGCTCTGAGAATCCAGCGGACCACGCGGCTCAGTCCGGACTGGCTTGAATCCACTCGTGCATCTCGTGGTAGGCATCCGGACCTACCTTGCCCTCCTGCGGTCCGATCAGCAGGGTCAGGTGCAGCAGGTTGTCGAACTCCTCGAGGAAGTGGGCCATGACCGTTTCCGGGTCGGGCACCAGCTTGTGGTCGGTGATCAGGCCGCAAAACACCTGCCCGCGATAGCTGATGATGCTGATCCCCATGCCGATCGAGCCGGTCTGCGGTACCCAGAACATCATTTCGCGTATCGGTGCGCCGGCCATGTAGAGCGTCTGCTGGGGTCCCGGGACGTTGGTCAGAACGGTGCTTGCCTTGCGACTGAACAATTCCAGCGCCGGCTTCTGCAGCGCCGCCGGACCCATGCCGAGCGCGGCCAGCAGCCCCAGTGACATCACCGCCTGCTTCGAGCGCTTGAGCTGCTCCATGAATTCCACGACCTGATACAGGCGCGCCAGCGGATTGGTCTCGCCGATCGGCAGATCGAGGAACACCAGCCCGAAATGGTTGCCCAGGTCGCGCGCGTGCTCCAGCGGACGCAGGTTGACCGGCACGGTCGCGCGCATGGTCAGCCCCGCGGGATCATCTCCCGACTCGACCAGGTAGCGGTGCAGGGCCCCGGTCATGACCGAAATCAGCACATCGTTGACCGTCGCTCCCAGCGCATGGCCGACCGCCTTGACCTCCTCCAGGGGAATCGGCGCCGCCCAGGACACCCGCTTGCGTACGCCGAGGGAACCCTTGAAGCGCGACGGCGGGTCGTCTTCCAGCAGCAGCGCCGTGGCCAGCTCAGAGACGATCTCGCCGGCGCCACACAGGTACTGCGCCGCCTTGTGCGGCTCGCGCAGCAAGTCGCCGGCCTCGTCGATCACCTTCTGGCTGACGTTCTGGATCAAGCCGGCGCTCTGCCGGGCCGGTGCGGTGAGCCGGTTGAAAATGTTCGATTCAGCCGCCCGTTTCTGTTTCCACGCCTCCTGTTCGACCAGCCGATTGGACGCCTCGGCGGAGCGTTCGGTCAGCGAGAGCATGACCTGGACCAGGGCGATCCCGTCGGCATAGCAGTGATGGATCCGGCTGATCGCCACCGGCCCACCGACATGATTCTCGACGAAATGGAATTGCCACAGCGGTTTGGTGCTGTCCAGCGGCGTCGATGCCAGCTCGGAGACCAGCTCTTCGAGCTCGGCCTTTCCGGCCTTGCCGGGTAGCGCGGTGCGCCGAATGTGGCTGGACAATTCGAAATGATCGTCTTCTTCCCACCAGCAGCCGCGCGGATGATCCACCGCCTTCTGGCGAAACCGCGGAAAGGCCAGGAAACGATTGGCGACGATCCGCCGAAAATGCTCGAAATCGACCGCCCCGGCCAGTTCGATCACCCCGGTGATCATCATCAGGTTCGTCGGCTGCTCCATGCGCAACCAGGCCGTATCGACCTTGGCAATCGGTTCCCTTCGGGCGGTGCTCAAGGCGTTCTCCCTGCTTGTCGTCGTCGATTCGGGCCGATTCTTTCACGCACCCGGTCGGGGGTCAATCGAGTCTTTCAGTGCAGCTGGCGCCCATCGGCCGGCGTGTCCGGTGCCTTGACCAGATCGTAGGGCAGCTTGACCTGGTCGAGCCCGAACTGCTTGAACACCGGCTGGAGCTGATGATGCATCAGCGGGTAGAGCTGGCGGGTCAGGCTGGCATGCGCGCCGGAAAACTCCTCGAAACTGACCTCGCCACCCTGAAACTGCCGATAGACCGTCTGCACGACCAGCTCGACCTCGAACAGGACGTGCTCGGGATCGTCGGCTTCGCGGCTGCCGCGGCACACCATGCGCGCGGTGACCTGGTACTGGTTGACGCCCTGGTCGGGCGGCATTTCCCGCGGGGTCAGCTTGAGCTCGACCTTGGCCCGGAAGGACTGGTCCGGCGCCACGATTTCCTTGAGATCGGCGTTGAGCCGGGTGACCTGGGTATGGGCCAGGGCAAATCGATCCAGCAGATTCAGCATGGGTTCGCGTCTTGAAGCATCAGCGAGCAGTTATGGCAGCGACCGGCCCGGCTTTCAAGCGCAAGCGCCCGCACGAGGCGAGCGCTTGCGCCGGCTTCACGCAGGCCGATCCGACCCGCGTCCACCCGATTACTGACGGGTGAAGGTCGTGACCTGGATCGCGCCCTGACCGGCCTGCTCCTCGCCGATCGACAGCGGCAGGTAGTCGTTGACCAGCCACAGCCGCAGCTGATTGGCATAGAACGGACTCAGGAAAATGCCGCTGCGCCCGCCGGGGATGATTTCCTCGGCCTGCGGACCGTCCGGCGTCACCACCGCAACGTTGCGGCGAGCCGCACCGGAGCCGAAGGTGAACGCGTTCTCGGATCGCGCGCGGGCGCTGTGGCTGGAGGCATCGACTGCCTCGAAACCGCCGGAGCGCGCAATGCCGGGCAGATTTTCGCCCACGTCGGCGAAACCGCCGGCGCCCGGCACGTTGAACGGCGCGGAGTTGAGCGGGTGATCAAAGACCACGCGGTGGAGCTTGCCCCAGCGGTAATCCTCCTGATTGTCGGAGAGCTCGAAGGCATTGGCGAACGGCTCGCCGGCCAGGCGGTCCAGCGCTCCCTGCAGCGATGCCAGCAAGACCGCATCCCGCGCGTCGGCCGGCGCCAGTTCGGCATTCGGCACGTTGAAGTAGCTCAGGCCGGAGGCGGCAACGCCCTGGGTCAGCGGGAACAAGCGCAGTTGATTGACCAATGCGCGCCAGGCCAGCTGGCTGCTCGGCAACTGGTCGGCCAGCCCCACGGCCGAAAGCGTTGCGTCGATGGTGTTGGCGATCACCTCACCGCGCCAGACGCTGTAGATCGTGGTCGCAACGCTGTTGGCGATGTCTTCCTGGCTGGGCATGCCGTTGCCGCTGGGGTCGCCACCGGGATCGAAACCGCCGGCCAGCCCCGTCGGGGTGGAGAAGTCCCACGCGGCCAGACGGCCCATCGCTTCCTGGACCCGCTCGTCGCCGGCGATCTGGGCCAGGACCGGTGCAGCGTCTTCGGCCGTGGCGTTTTCAAAGGCCTGGAGCAGGAAGGGCAGCAGCAGCTCGGCGTCGAGCAACTGGTTGTTGGCCTGCAGGGTCTTCATGTCGTCGATCGTGACGTTGCCGCGCGCGACCAGGTCCTGGAGCTCGCGGTCGATGCGGCCCATGCGCAGGTCGGCATAACTGGTGTTGAGATAGTACAGACCGTTGCCGCCCGGGCGCAGCTGGTTGAGCGGATTTCCGTCCACGCTGGTGCCGACCGGGTCGTTGTTGGCGTTGGCCAGGTAGCCCCAGGGCGGATTGACCACCTGCGGCATTTCCTCCCTGGGGATCAGCGCGTAGGGCGTGGCCTGGCCCGGCTGCGGTTCCGGGTCGATCAGCCACTCGTGGTTGAGCGCGCCACTGCCGTCGCGAATGAACCAGGGCGGACGGCCGCCGTCGGCTGTGAGCTCATTTTGCAGATCGGCGCGCAGCGGCATTTCGCCGCCGGCGTAGTAGGCGATATTGCCCTCGACGTCGGCGTAGAGGAAGTTCTG
>JAWLFD010000023.1:15237-17589 GCA_041685745.1 Wenzhouxiangella sp. | reverse complement strand
CCGCCGAGGCCGAACCCTTTCTGCGCGAGGCGCTTCGCATCCTGGAAGCCAACCAGCAGCACAACCTGATCGGCATCACCCGGATCGAGCTGGGCGATTGCCTGCTCGCCCAGCAGCGGCGGGGCGATGCGACCAACGAATACGAACAGGCCGTCCGTATCTACACCGATCAGCTTGGCCGCAGCGAAGACGACCCCCAGGTCAGCGCCATCCGGAGGCGCCTTGCCGCCTTGTAGGAACGCGCCCGCCAGGTCGGCAGGATTGGCCGATACCCACCGACCCAGTGCGAAACGGGCAAGAACCCAGCACCTGACGAGGTGATCCGGGCCGCTTTGCCGTTAGGCCGGGTATGCACGGCTGCGCCCACCTTCAACAGGCAACCATATTCATGAAGTCACTAGCTGGTCTTTTTGTTCTGAGCTTCAGCGCCGCGACGATGGCCCAGAGTTTCGTCGAAGTCGACCTTGTCGATGCCAAGGACCTCGATCCGACCACCGAGCAGGGTGCGTTCGGCACACTGGTCCGATTCGCTGATAGCGGTCGCAAGGTTCTGGCCACCGCGCCATTCCGAAATGATCCGAATCTCTCCGGCCAGCAAAACGGCATTGTGTACAGTTTCAGCGTCCAAGCCGACGGCACGCTGCAGGGACCGCAAACCCTGGCGCCTGAACCCCGCAATCAGTTCGGCAGGATTCTGGCCGCCGACGGAGAGTGGGCGGCGATCGGGGAATCGGGTGACATCGTGCGCATTTACCGCCTGGTCAACGGAGCCTGGAACCAGACCCAAGTCCTGCGCATCGATCCCGATGTCCCCGCCACGCCGGGTGTGACCGTTCGCAGACTTGACTCCTCGGCGGCGATGTCGGGCAATCTTCTGGCAATCGGGGACGCCACGACCAACATCGCCGTCAGTGAGGTCACGCGCAGCAATGCCGGGTCAGTCATCCTGTTTCGACGAGGGCTCGACAACCGGTGGCGTCACGAAGCCAAGCTGATTGCCCCGCTGCCGCAAAGCTCCTTTGAATTCGGCCGCGAGGTCGCCGTCTCCGGCGATACGGTCCTCGTCGGCGCGCAAAATGACACGATCCTCGTCGACGGCGAATCAAAAATCGTGGGCGGCGCGTATCTCTATCGACGCAGCGGAGCCAGCTGGCAGCACGCGGAAACACTGCGCGATCCGGATCCAGAGCCGGCCAATCGCAGCTTCGGCTGGTCAGTGGCGATTGAAGACGACCTTGCAGTTGTAGGCTGTGCCAGATGCGGACCGCCTGACACCGACGGAACTACCAATACCGGTGCCTTCTTCACCTATCGACGCGATTTTGGCGGCACCAACGCCTGGGGACGGGTCGGCAAGACCGTCTCTTCTGCGCCGAGATTCATCGATGAGTTTTCGAACGCCCTGAGTCTGCGCAACAAGGTCTTGCTGGTCGGCGCCGAACGCGCAGGAGGACGCGCCAGCTTCTTTGTCGGCAATTCGACCGGCCAATGGGCCGAGCATTCCGTGCTCCAGGACAGTGCAGAGACCTTCACCAGTTTCGGCGCAAGCGTGGACTTTTACGGCGGTGTGGCCGTGATCGGTGCTCCTCGCTGGCCCAACACCAGCACCAGCGAGCGCTGGGGGGCGATCTCGAGCTGGTACAGCCGCTCCATTGCCTCCTGCCGCGGCAACTTCGACGCGATCCATTGCGACCGTTTTGAGACGCGGGCGACGCAGTAGTTTGCAGGCCAGTTCTGGCGCAGGTGGATGGCGCGCAAGACCGGACACCGTCCAGAGCAATCGGGGGCGAATTGATATCAATCACCACGGCATGAAGGACAACTGAGCCAATGAAACTTTTTCCATTCACGACCCTCACCCTGCTACTGGCCCTCGCCGGCTGCGCGTTTACACCTCCTCCACCGACCGCGCAGCGGAGCCGCGCTCGGCTGCCACTCCGTCCCCGGCCGGCGTCTGGTTCAGCGTCAGCGGCGAGCCGAAGGGCGCGGAAGAATGCTTCGTTCGCCACGCGATCGGCTACCCCGAAGACATCCGGCCGGTCGAACTGCTGCTGGAACTGGAAACCGAGATGAAGCGCGATGATGGCAGCTGGCTGGGCGTGGCCTGGATCGAGGGCATCCGTGAGCAGGTGCCGTCACCCGATGCGGTCGGCAAGACCGGCGGCGGGCTGATGCACTACGTCGAAACGACAGACTTGCTGCTGGCATGCGACCAGGTCCGCTTTCGCATGATTGTCCATGGCTGCGAACCCGGACCCTGCCCGCCCGTTTCGGTTGATGCCCGGACCAGCTCGATCGAGTTGCTGATCGACGACCGCAGCCCGCGCTGACGATCGCAGCCCAAGCGACCCG
>JAWLFD010000023.1:0-15137 GCA_041685745.1 Wenzhouxiangella sp. | reverse complement strand
CCGATCGCCCTGGCCGGTGGTCTGTTCACCCTGGCACTACTGCTCGGCGGTGAATTTCTCAATGCCCTGGCCACCGGCGCGGTGATCGCGGCGCTGGTGTTTGGCGGCCGTTACTTTCTGACCCAGCGCACCCGGCTGTGGCTGGATGCCCGGGAAGGCACGGTGCGCATCCTGCGCACCACGATGTTCGACCAGAAACGCCAGCGGTTGCCGCTGGAGCATCTGGATTCAGCCACGGTCGCGGTCAGCCGGCGTCACGAGAGCAGCAGCTCGGGCGGTTCCGGCGGCACCAAGCGCCCGACCAGCACGCTCCAACTGCTGTTTACCAACACCCGACCGGCCACCGAGGTCCCACTGACCGGCTGGGCGGTCTCGGGTGGCGGCGCCGGCATGCTGGCCAACGCAATCAACGACTGGCTGCGCGCGCATCATCAGCGCGACTGACCGGCACGATACGCTTGCGGCGTCCTGGACGCTCAGACTGCTGCCCGCTGCGGATTCGCCGGCGCCGGCATCCGCGCTCGTGACGCTGCTGCGCTTGTCGCCAGGCCGCGTCGGGTCAGAGCAACCCGGCCAGCATCAGTCCAACCGCGATGGCGATCACGCCGGCCGCGGTGGCGAACATCAGCCCCGGCATGAGTTCGCGGGTCGCTCCAGCCTGGCGCGCGCCGGTACCACTGCGCTGCTGGCCCAGGGGTGCGGGACGCCGCTTTTCCGAGGCGTCGCGCAATTCGACCAGCAGCCGCTCGACCATCAGGTCGCTGAACTGATGCGGCTGGAAGCTCTCAAGCTTTTCGATCTGCAGCATGCGCCGGATCTTTGAGTCCACGTTCATGAACTTCATGCTCCACAGCTTGAACATGCGCTGCGAGACGGGCCGTTTGCTCAGCAGGGTCACTTCGCGGTGCCGGTCATCGTCAAGCAGCCGGTCGTACAATTTTTCCACCACCGACCGCTCCCCTTCCAGACACTGAAAGAAGTAACCGTCGCCGTAGCAAAGCACGCCGCCGATGTTGCTTGGATCATTGTTGCGCCGCGACTGGGCCAGGATGTCGGCCACGACCGGGTCAACCGCACCACCTTGCATGGTCGGCTCGAAATTGATCTTGCTCGCGTAAACCAGGCGCAACAGATCGCCCATCACCACTGCCTTGCATGAAATTCAGCCGCAAGGATACGCCCGGGCGTTGAGCGAATCGTGAAGAGACCGGCCACGCTGACCGCGCGGCCGGCCGGTGCAACGCGAGACGAATCAGCGTTTCACGAACTTGAGGGTAAAGCGGTCGGATTCGCCGATGGCGCGAAAGCGTTCCGCGCTATCCTCGCCCTCGCGCAGGCTCGGCGGCAGGCTCCAGACCCCGGACGGATGGTCGGCCGTATCGCGCGGGTTGGCGTTGATCTCGGATGCCTCCTCGAGCCGAAAACCGCGCGACTCGGCCATGGCCACGACCCAGCTCTGGTGGACGTAGCCGGAGCGAGCCTCGGGGTCGGGTTCGCGGTCTTCGGGCAGGCGGTGGCTGACCACGCCCAGAACGCCGCCGGGCTTGAGCGCGGCATGGGCGGCGTCGACGACATCGCCGAAGGTGCCGGCGCGCTTGTAGCTGTGCACGTTGCGGAAGGTCAACACCAGATCGGCCGAGCCCGGCTCGCCCAGGTCCACCTTCTCCGGCGGAGCGAAGGGAATGATCTCGATGTCGCCGAACCGCTCGGTGTCGGCCACACGCTCCTCGAACTCGCCCCGGATTCGGCGATAGAAATCGGGCACGTCGTCGCCGTCCATGTCCCAGTGCGCGGCGATCAGATGACCTTCATCCTTCAGGTAGGGACCGAGAATTTCGGTATACCAGCCACCCGCAGGCGAAATCTCGACCACCGTCATGTCCGGCCGCAGGCCGAAGAAGCTCAGGGTCTCGTAAGGGTTTCGGGCAGGGTCACGCTCGGCCTGGGCGGCCGGACGATCCGGGTCGGCGATGGCCGCGCGCAAGGCGTCATCGGCCAGGCTCGGCGTGGATAGCAGCAGGGCCAGCGCGGTGCCGGCAATTGAACTCAAACGCATATGGACGGTTCCTCCATGGAATCAACTAGGGTCAGCCCAAGTCCGCGGTCACCCGGAACAATCGATGGCCGCTTCGCGCGTACTTGGTCTCGAAAGGGCTGATCGCCGCTTCCGGCCTCAAAGATAGCACCTGCAGCCGAGACGCATGCCCCGCCAGTTCCAGTGCGCGCGCAAACTCCTCGGCGTAGCGGTCGAAATTGGTGCGCATTTCCAGTCGTCCGCCCAGGGCCAGCAGATCGGGCCAGACCGGATGGGCATGCCAGCGTCGCTGCAGGTGGCCCGGCTTGGGCCAGGGATTCGGGTAGAGCAGGTAGTGGCGCCGAAGCCGCCACCCGGCCATCCTGGCCAGGCGCCAGAAATCGGCCAGTTCGGCCCGGACCAGGACCGCGTTGGCCGGAAGCGCTGGCGCGCGCGCCAGTCGGGCTTCGGATCGATCCACGCCGATGATGGTCTGGGCCGGAAACCGACACGCCAGCTCAATCGTGGAATGGCAGGTTCCACAGCCGGCATCGACAATCAGGTCGGCTTCGGCCAGATGATCCAGCGCAGCAAACGTCGCCTGACTGAAACCGCGAATCGGCTCACGCCAGGTCGTCGACAGATGCCGACGCACCACCTCGTCCAGGCGCTGATGGGGCCCGGACTGCGAAGACCGTGGAACGCGCGAGTCGGCCATGAATGAAAAGCCGCCGGAGAAGGAATGGTGGGCCGTGAAGGACTCGAACCTTCAACCAATAGGTTAAAAGCCTACTGCTCTACCATTGAGCTAACGGCCCGAACTGCAGCAAGCCGGCAAGAATAGCGGCAAACGGCGCAAATCTCAACCGCTGCCGAGCCGGTCCGGTTTATGATTCCCCCAGCCCCAGCCCAAAAAGCCCGCCAAAGCCCATGCAAGATACCGCCCGACTCGTGCTCTCGCTGCTCGACCTGACCAGCCTCAACGAAACCGATACCGACGAGGACATCCAGCGTTTGTGCCGCCGTGCCGGCGCGAGTGTCGGGCACCCGGCGGCGGTCTGCGTGCTCACCCACCTGGTCGCGCAGGCGCGTACGGCCCTGGCCGGTCTGAATCTGCAGGATGCCGTGCGCGTGGCAACAGTGGTCAACTTTCCCGCAGGTGATCAATCGGCCGACGAGGTCGTCGACCAGATTCGCGCGGCCCTGACCAGCGGCGCCGATGAAATCGACCTGGTGTTTCCCTATCGCGCGCTGATGGCCGGCGACGAACGGCGAGGCTACCACCTGGTCAGCCGCTGCCGTCAGGCCAGCAGCGGACACGTTCTCAAGGTCATCCTGGAAACCGGCGAACTGAAAACCCCCGAGCTGATCCGGACCGCCGCGGAAATCGCCCTCGCCGCCGGTGCCGACTTTCTCAAGACGTCCACCGGCAAGGTCGCCGTCAACGCCACGCCGGAGGCAGCGGCGGTAATGATGGAAACCATCCGCGACAGTGGCCGGCCGGTCGGCTTCAAGGCCGCCGGCGGCATTCGCACCGTCGAGGAAGCAGCCGTCTACCTGGATCTTGCGCGCGAGATTCTGGGCGAGCAGTGGCTGCGCCCGGAGCGCTTCCGCTTCGGCGCATCCGGCCTGCTCGATGACCTGCTCAACCGCCTCGGCTCGGGCGCAAGACCGGTGGACCTGACCAGTCGCTACTGATGCTGTTCCAGGAACTGATCCGGGCCAAGCGCGACGGCCAGAGGCTGACCGACCCGTCCATCGAAGCGCTGGTCGAAGCCGTCAGCGACGGGGGCATCAGCGACGAGCAGCTGGGCGCCTTTGCCATGGCCGTCTACTGGCGCGGCCTGGACCGGACCGAAACCGCCACCCTGACCCGAGCGATGCGCGATTCCGGGCGGGTGATGCAGTGGTCCGATGCCGGCCTGACCGGCCCGGTGCTCGACAAGCACTCCACCGGCGGCGTGGGTGATGCCACCTCGCTGCTGATCGGGCCATGGGTCGCGGCCTGCGGTGCCCATGTGCCGATGATCTCCGGGCGCGGCCTGGGTCACACCGGCGGCACGCTGGACAAGCTGGCCGCCATTCCCGGCTATGACCCCTTCCCTGCCCCCGAGCACTTCGCCCGCACCGTGCGCGAGGTCGGCGTGGCCATCATCGGCCAGACCGACGACCTGGCCCCGGCCGATCGACGCCTTTACGCCATCCGCGACGTCACCGCGACGGTTGACTGCCTGCCGCTGATCGTCGCCTCCATTCTGAGCAAGAAACTGGCCGAGGGCCTGGACGGGCTGGTGCTGGACGTCAAGACCGGCTCCGGTGCGTTCATGGCCGACCCGGCCCGGGCCGAGGCGCTGGCCCGGGCGCTGGTCGAGGTCGCCACCGAAGCCGGCACGCCGGCCGAAGCGCTGCTGACCGACATGGATCAGCCGCTGGGCGACAGCGCCGGCAACGCGCTGGAGGTTCTTGAAGTCCTGGACCTGCTGACCGGGCAGACACGAGGCGGGCGCCTGTTCGACCTGAGCCGCCGGTTGTCGGCGCGGATGCTGCTGCTGGGCGGGTCGGCCGAAGACCAGGCGCAGGCCCTGGCCGAGCTCGACCGACGCTGGCAGAAAGGCGAGGTGGCCGAGCGTTTCGCGCGCATGGTCAGCGCACTCGGCGGGCCGGCCGATCTGCTCGAGAGCTACCCGCGCGTTCTGCCCCGGGCAGCGGTCGTCGAACCGGTCCATCCCGAGACACCCGGCGTTGTCCGCACGGTCGACATGCGCGCAGTCGGACTGACCGTCGTCGGCCTGGGCGGCGGTCGCCGGCGCGCGGCCGATACCATCGATCCGGCCGTGGGCCTGAGCCGGATTGCCCGACCGGGGGAGACGGTGGACCAGGACAGACCGCTGGCCATTGTTCATGCCGCCGACCAAGCCACCGCCGACCGGGCCGCGCGCGAGATCCGCGCGGCCGTTACGATAGGCGAACACGAAGACCGCAGCGACCCGCTGGTCGCGCGCCTGATCACCACCGCGTCAAAAGGAGACTAGCTCCATGTCCCGCGCCATCGTTCTGGTCCTGGATTCGCTGGGCATCGGCCAGGCCGAAGACGCCGAGCGTTTCGGCGATGTCGGCGCCGACACCCTCGGCCACGTCGCCTCGGCGCGCGCCTGCCAAGGCGGGCTCAGGATCCCCAACCTCGCCCGCCTGGGCCTCAACCACGCCCACCACGCCAGCGTTGGCCGGGACAACCCCGGCCTGGAGCGTCCGAGTGCGGTGACGGGAAGCTGGGGATTGGCGCGCGAGCTGTCCACCGGCAAGGACACGCCGTCCGGCCACTGGGAGATCGCCGGGGTGCCGGTGCGCTTCGACTTCGGCTATTTCCGCAAGCCCGAGAACACGTTTCCAACCGAGCTGCTGGCCGATCTGATCGAGCAGGCCGGCCTGCCGGGCGTGCTCGGCAACTGCCACGCCTCGGGCACCGAGATCCTGGCCCGCCTGGGGCCTGAGCACGTGGCCACCGGCAAACCCATCGTCTACACCTCGGCCGACTCGGTGTTCCAGATCGCCGCGCATGAACAACACTTCGGCCTGGAACGCCTGTACCAGGTCTGCCGCATCGCGCGCGAGCTGTTGATGCCCTACAACATCGGCCGGGTCATCGCCCGACCCTTCATCGGCGATGCCGAGTCCGGCTTCACCCGCACCGGCAACCGGCGCGACTACAGCCTCAAGCCGCCTGCCCCGACCGTACTCGACAAGCTGATCGCCGCCGGCGGCGAGGTGCTGGCGGTCGGCAAGATCGCCGATATCTACGCCCACTCCGGTATCAGCCGAGAGATCAAGGCCGACGGCAACATGGCCCTGTTCGACGCCACCCTGGCAGCCGTTGACCAGGCCAGGGACGACAGCCTGGTGATGACCAACTTCGTCGATTTCGACATGCTCTACGGCCATCGCCGCGACCCGGAGGGCTATGCCGCCGCGCTCGAGGCCTTCGACCAGCGCCTGCCGGAACTGCTGACCCGGCTTCGCGACGACGATCTGCTGATCCTGACCGCCGACCACGGCTGCGACCCGACCTTCGCCGGCACCGATCACACCCGCGAGCATGTGCCGGTCCTCGCCATCGGCGCCGGCCTCAAGCCGGGCCCGATCGGCGCGCGCTCGAGCTTTGCCGATATCGGCCAGACCGTGGCCGATCACCTGGGGCTTGAGCGCATGGCCGACGGCCAGAGCTTCCTCCACTGACCCGACCCGCCATGCCCACGCTGCACATCGAAGCATCCGCCGACGAGATCGCCGAGACCGTCTTGCTGCCCGGCGACCCACTGCGCGCCAAGGCCATCGCGGAGCGTTTTCTCGAGAGCCCCATCCAGTTCAACCGGGTGCGCAACATGCTCGGATTTACCGGCCACTGGCACGGCCACCGGATCTCGGTGATGGGCAGCGGCATGGGCATTCCGTCGATCTCGATTTATGCCCACGAGCTGATCAGCCAGTTCGGCGTACGCAAACTGGTCCGGGTCGGCAGCTGCGGGGCGGTGGCCGACGGGGCGAGTCTGCGTGACGTGGTGATCGGGCTGGGTGCGAGCACGGATTCCGGCGTCAACCGCAGCCGTTTCCTGGGCCACGACCTGGCCGCGATCGCCGATTTCGACCTGGCCCGCCACGCCCACGCCGCAGCGCGAGACAAAGGCATTCCCGTCCAGGTCGGCAACCTGTTCTCGGGCGACCTGTTCTATGCCTCAGACGACGCCCACATCGAGCTGCTGCGCCGCTACCGCTTCGTCGGCGTGGAGATGGAAGCCGCCGGCCTGTACGGCGTGGCCACCGAGCTCGGGGCCCGGGCGCTGACCATCTGCACCGTGGCCAATCACATCATCACCGGCCAAACCCTGACCAGCGACGACAGCGAGCAGAGCTTTCACCAGATGGTCGAGATCGCCCTGGACGCGCTGTTGCGCGACGAGGCCGATCATGACTGAGCCGGTCCTCGACAGCTCAAGCGCCATCCCATCAGAATGGCTGGAACGCCTGCTGACCGCGCGCCAGAACGCCTACGCGCCCTACTCCCGGCACTTTGTTGCGGCGCTGGTCGTGACCGAGGACGGAAATGCCTTCTGCGCCTGCAACGTCGAAAGCGCGCACTACAAGTCGGTCTGCGCCGAGGCCGGCGCGATCAGCGCCATGGTGAGTGCCGGCGAGACCCGGATCCTCGAAGTCTGGGTGCTCGGGCCGGGACCCGACCACTGCCCGCCCTGCGGCGACTGCCGCCAGCGCATCCACGAATTCGCCGACGACAGCACACTCGTGCATCTGATCAACGACGCCGGTCGCGTACTGAAAAGCTACAGCATGTCCGAGCTGTTGCCTGAAGCTTTCGGTGGACCCTAGGCTACGCGGAAGCCACAAGGGGGATTCTGAACGGCGCTTACCACATGGATGCACCCAGCAATCCGGGAAAAGCGGCGAAGGCTACCTGGCCCGAGAAGCGGGGCAGAAGCAATCTTTTCTAAGAAAGATCGGCTTTCCGCGGCCGATCACGCGGGAGCCGTGTGGGACCGCGGCTTGGCACGTCACGCCCAGGAGCAATCCGTCACCGCCTTGGCCTCAAAAGCCAGGGGCCAGAGAGGGCGGGCCACTTCCAAGCGCAGGTTGTCCGCGCGCAAAGGCGCGAACAAGGTCCTGCTGTAGGGAGCCCGGACTTCGCTTGCAGCATGGCATCCGAGCTGGCCAAGTCCAAGGCGGCTTGATCTCCGGAGTGTCGCGACCACCTGGCTGGCGACCCAGCGTCGGGTCGGGCCTGGCATTGACTTCCAGCTTCATCAGAGCGCTTACTTGCGATTGCTCTGCAGAGCACAGCCAATGGATCCTTTGCACAATCAAAAAAATGGCCGTGTCCTATCGGCAACGCGAATTGACCGAGCGGGGGCTGATCCATGAGCGATTAGCTGCACACCCGAAATAATATTTGAGTAACCTCATGAAGATCAGCGTTCTACCGAACAATTTCGGAACAAAGAAAAATATCAGACCCACAGCAGCCATTAGGGCTCCAGATACAAAATTGCTGATCATTAGGAATGTCTGCATTCGGAAGCGATGGAATCCACTTGTATGCTTGCTGATGTAGATGTGTCTAGAAATATGAACCTCGGTCTTGGTAATCGACTCGGTAGTCAAATCCACCCTCGAACTGCCGCCGTGATTATGTTCGATCACGATTTTATTGCTCAATCCGACCTCGCCGCCGGCTTCACGCGCCCGCTTGCAAAGATCCACGTCTTCAAAGTACATCCAGAAATCTTCGTCGAACCCTCCGATCTCCAGGAAAGCTTCTTTGCGTATCAGCAGGACGGATCCAGATACCCAGTCCGGAAACTCGATATCAGCCGCAAGCCTTGAACCCTGTTGTGAAATTTTCTCGTCTCGTCGCTGCGACTGGCGGAAGAGCACCCTCTGCAGTCCGGTCAGATTCCTGAATTGCGGAAATGATCCGGACACGACGCATTCTTTGCCTTTTTCATTTTTCTGACGGCATGACAGAATCGTGCAAGCAGGATTCTGTTTTGCGACGTTCAGCAGTTCTATCAGTGCTGACTCCGTAACCACGGTGTCTGGATTGAGGAATAGCAAGAACTCTCCACTTGCGCTTTTTGCGCCAATATTGCAACCGTTGGCGAACCCGCCGTTAACCGTGTTGTGCACAAATCTGAATCGTGGATACTGTTCCATGAATTTGCGGATTCCATCGTCCTCCGATTTGTTATCGACGACGATAACTTCTGTACTGAAATCATTGCCAGTCAATTGATCCAGCGATTCAAGGCACTTAAGGAGACGGGCCCATCCCCTGTAACTGACGATGACGATCGCAAGATCTTTCTTCACACATTGGCTAACTCTCACGGGCATGGGTTTCACAAGGTCATGCCCGGTCCCGAGTTGTATCCCTTGACGTTATTGGGCCGGCAACCAGACATTTAATCATCCACTGTATTTTCCTTTGGGTTTTTCGATACTAATGTAAGAGCCAGACCACACGCATCTCAGTCTGATCTTATTCCGTTCATCCGGATTAGCGACTACGCTTCGGGAATAGCAGCGACTCGCTTCAAAATCCATGAACAAAGAACAGTCCGTCTGCCGGACAATTCATCCGACGGCATCACATACCACTCCTCATCGGCGTTTTACCGTTTGGTAAATTTCTTCCTGCTGTTCGAGATCGAGAGTGGCAAATTCGATGTTGCGCTCTGCGCTCCAGGCTTCCATGGCGCGGAAGCGGTGTTCAAACTTTAGGTTGGATCGGCGCAAGGCCATGTCCGGATCAACGTCGAGCTTGCGCGCCAGGTTGGTGAGCACGAACAACAGATCGCCCAGTTCTTCTTCGATGTTATCGGCATCCTCAAGCGCTATGGCCTGCTGCAGTTCATCGACCTCTTCGTCCAGCTTGTCAAAAATGGGCTCGACCGTCGGCCAGTCGAAGCCGACTCGACCGGCTTTCTTCTGCAGCTTGACGGCGCGCTGCAGGCTGCCCAGGCCCCGGGCCACGCCGGCCAGGGCGCTGGTATCGGTCTCGCCCTTGGCCGCGCGCTCTTGCGCCTTGATCTTCTCCCAGCTCGCGGTCTGGGCATCGGCATCAGCGATGCTGGCATCGCCGAATACGTGCGGATGGCGGCGCAGCATCTTGTCGTTGATGGCATCGACCACGTCAGCGAAATCGAACGCGCCCTGCTCTTCGGCCATGCGCGCGTGGAAAACAACCTGAAACAGCAGATCACCCAGTTCGTCTTTCAGCTCTGCCATGTCGCCGCGCACAATGGCATCAGCGACTTCGTGGGCTTCTTCCACTGTGTGCGGGGCGATGGTGGCAAAGGTCTGCTCGATATCCCAGGGGCAGCCGCTGTCCGGGTCGCGCAGCCGGGCCATGATGTCGAGCAGGTCATCGGTGCGATGGTGGGTCATGTCTGGAAGTCCGGTTTTTATCAGGCGGTCGGCGCTCAGCGCGGCGGGAAGCGCGCCACGATAGCCGCACCGGTGAGTGTAGCCGAGGCCTCGCAGTCCAGCCGTCCGCCGTAGGCCTCGACAAGCTGAAGGGCAATGGCCAGGCCCAGGCCCTGCCCTTCGGCCTGTTCGTCGCCGCGCGCGCCGCGCTCGAGCAGGCGGGCAAACGCCGCGGCGTCCAGACCGGGCCCGTTGTCCTCGACCCGGATTTCGACACCGGCCTCGCGGGCACCGGCGGGCCCGGTACGGACTTCGGCCAGGACGCGGCCGCGCCCGTACTTGGCGGCGTTGTCGAGCAGGTTGCCGCACAACTCCATCAAGTCGCGCTCGTCGGCCCGGACCCGAATCCGCTCATCACCGGCGACCTCGATGACCACCCCGGCATCGCGATACAGGCGCTCGAGCGAGTCGGCCAGACGTTCCAGCACCGGTCGCACCGCCACCGGCTGGTTGAGCGTGCGCCGGGTCGAGCGGGCCGCGCGCTCGAGCTGGCGGCGGATCAGCCGCTCCATGCGCGCAAGCTCGTCGGCCGTTGCCTCCGGGGCCACCGAATCACCGGACTCGACCCGCGCCTTCATCACCGCCAGCGGGGTTTTCAAGGCGTGGGCCAGGTCGGCCAGGGCCTGGCGGTAGTGGCTGGCGTTGTCGCGTTCGCTCATCAGCAGCGCGTTGAGGTTGGCGGTCAGCGGCTGGAGTTCACGCGGGTAGGCACCGCTCAGCCGGTCGCGTTGACCGGCCTCGATCTCGCCGATCTCGCGCGCGACCCGGCGCAGCGGGCGCAGGCTCAGCAGCAGGATCAGGCTCTGAACCACGATCAGCAGCAGCGCGGCCAGCCCCAGCCAGCGCCATAGATCGGCCCGAAAGGCCTGCACCTGGGCGCGATAGCGCTCCGGATCCTCGCCCGCCCACAGGGTCATCTCGACGATGTCGCCATCCGGCTGCTCCCAGCCCAGACCCAGGGCATAAAGGAAAAAGCGCCCGTCGCTCTCGGGACCGATGAAGCGTTCTTCTCCGCGTGCGACCCGAACCGGGCGCGGCGGCTCCAGCACCCCCGTCAGCGAGGGCGTCTGCCAGTCATCGGACTCGGTCAGCACCCCGGCATACAGGCCCGAGCCGGGCTGCGTCAGACGCGGCTCGGCCAATCCGTCGGACACGAGCGGCCGGCCGTCGGCGGTCACATCCAGGGTCGACAGCAGCAGGAATACGGTCGAGGCAAGGCGCTCTTCCAGCGCACCGGCCGAGGCACTGCGAAAGCCGCGATCGACGGCCAGTCCGACCAGCGCCAGCGAAATCACCAGGGCCAGGGCGGCCGACAGCAACAGCCGCAGCAACAGCGACGGCGATGCGGAAGCTGCCGGCACGGCAGCGCTCAGTCCCGCTCAGGGCGGAACCGGTAGCCGCGCCCGCGCAGGGTCTCGATCGGCTGCCAGTCTCCTTCCGGGTCCAGCTTGCGGCGCAGACGCCCGATGATGACCTCGATCACGTTGCTGTCGGGATCGGCGTCTTCATCGTAGAGATGCTCGTTGAGCTCCATTTTCGAGACCACCTGGTCGACGTGGTGGGCGAAATAGGCCAGCACCTTGTACTCAAAGCCGGTCAGATCCAGAATCGCGTCGTCCAGCCGGACTTCCTGGGCGGAGAGGTTGATGCTCAGGCGACCGAGATCGACCTCGGCGGCCGCATGTCCGGCCGAGCGACGCAGCAGCGCATGAACCCGGGCGATGACCTCTTCGAGCCGAAACGGCTTGGTGACGTAGTCATCGGCACCCAGCTCCAGGGCTTCGACCTTGTCCTGCCAGTCCGAACGCGCGGTCAGGATCAGCACGGGGTAGCGCAACTGACGGCCGCGCAGCTTGCGCACGATGTCCATCCCGCTCATCCCCGGCAGCCCCAGATCGATGATGGCCAGGTCGACCGGGTACTCGGTGGCGAAGTACAGGCCCTCGGCGCCGTCGGCGCACAGGTCGACGGCGAACCCTTCGCGCTTCAGGGCCCGGCCCATGAGTTCGCGAAGCTCGGTTTCGTCCTCGATGACCAGGATGCGCATGAGCTTCCTCCTTTTAGTATCAGTCCGCCGGCACGCGGACGGTCTTGACCACCCCGTCCCGGGTGAGGATGCGGATGACGTGGACCTGCCGGCCGTCACGCTCGACGGTTCGGGCCGAGACCACCTTGGCGTCATGCTGACGGGCGACCCGCTCGGCCGCCTCTTCCAGGGTCAGCGCCCACGCCGAAACCGCCATGACCAGGGTCATGACGGGTACGATCAGGAAACGAAGCAGCAGACGCGACAAGATGGTTCCTTGGCCGATGGGCGGGATGCGAAGATCATGAGGAGGATTGTAGGCGCTGGCGCTGAATCCCGTCTGAACCCCCCGCGGCTCAGTAGATTTCGGCCACGCAGCAGCGCAGGCTGCCGCCGGCCTTTTCGATCTCGTCCATGTCCACGGCGTGGATCTCGAAGCGCCAGCTTTTCAGGCGCTCGAGCTTTTCCGGCGCCAGCGCCTCGAAGGCCGTGCGACTCATGAACAGGTCCTTGAAATTCAGGGCGATGCAGTTGCCGGCAAAAGCCTCCTTTTCTTCGCTGGTGATCTCGAGGACGTTTCCCGGGTAGGCCTCGGCGATGGCGGCCGGCACTTCGGGGTCGGCAAAGGCCTCGGCACAGATCACCAGCGCCCGCGAGGCGAGCACGGCCATGACCACGTTGGTGTGATATTCGGTCGGCTTCAACTCGAAGCGAAAAGTCAGGGCCAGGTCGAAAGCCTGATGCATGGCCGCGCAACCGGCCTCGTCGACGCGCTGGCTCATGCCGCAGTAGCCGATGCGGTGCGAGCGATCGATGACCAGCGCCCCGGTCAGTTCGGCGACCAGATCGCGCTGCGAAAGATCGACTTCCTCGTAGCCCATCAGCTGGGTAAAGAAGGCGCGGATATCGCTGCGATCGGCCTCGAGCCGGCGCTCCGGATGCAGCATCCGGCCGATGATGGAACGCCCGGCAATGGTCGCGAACACGTTGTTCGGAAACAGCTCGTCCGGGGTTGTGGCGTGACCGGGAAAGCGCACCGCGGGAATGCCGCAGGCGGTAATGCGCTCACTCAGGCGCCGATGCTGATCAAGCGCCCGGTCCGGATCGACCGGCACGCTCAGGTCCATGTAGACGTTGTCCTTGGCCGTTTGTTTCGACAAGCGGAAGCCGCTCGGCTCGACCAGGAAACAGGCGCGCGGCACCGCCGGGGCGTCGCTTTTCAGCCAGCCGGCACCAATCTGCTCGCGAAAGCCGGCCGGCGTGTCGACGATCATCGGATGACCCGCTTCAGGCCGCTGCCCGCTCGGGGCACGCGTGGAAAAACAACTCCGGGCCGACTTCGGGCCGGTGCATGTTCTGGCTCAGCACCTGGCGCCAGCGCTTGGCGCCCGGGCGGCCGTGGAACAGGCCGAGCATGTGGCGGGCCACCTGCTGCAAACGACCACCCCGCGCAACATGCCGGGCGGCGTAGTCGGCCATGACTTCGATCACGCACGAGCGCGAGGCGGCCACGGGCTGCCCCAGCCGCCGGCCCAGCTCCACGAGAACCCAGGGGTCCTGATAGGCTGCCCGGCCGAGCATGACGCCGTCGACGCGTTCCAGCTCGGCCAGCGCCGCTTCGACCTCGGTCAGGCCGCCGTTGAGAACAAAGTTCAGCTCGGGAAAGGCTTCCCCGAGCCGGTAGACGCGGTCGTAGGCCAGCGGCGGGATCTCGCGGTTCTGCTTGGGGCTCAGGCCCTTCAGCCAGGCCTTGCGGGCATGGACGATGAAAGTCCGCACGCCGCTTTCGGCAACCGTGGCGATGAAGTCCTGCAGAAACGCCTCGCTGTCGTGTTCATCGACCCCGATCCGGGTCTTGACGGTGACCGGAAGATCGACGGCTTCGCGCATGGCCGACATGCAGTCGCGAACCAGTGCCGGCTCTTTCATCAGGCAGGCGCCGAAGCTGCCTTTCTGGACCCGTTCCGACGGGCAGCCGACGTTGAGGTTGATCTCGTCGTAGCCATGCTCGACCCCGATCCGGGCCGCGCGCGCCAGCTCTTCCGGCTCGCTGCCGCCCAACTGCAGGGCGACCGGATGTTCGGCCGGATCAAACCCGAGCAGGTGATCGCGATCGCCGTGTATGACCGCGCCGGTGGTGACCATTTCGGTGTACAGCAGCGCCGAGGCATTGAGCTGGCGATGGAAATAGCGGCAGTGCCGGTCGGTCCAGTCCATCATCGGCGCGACGCTCAGACGCGCCACGGTCGGTGGCCTCATCAAATGATCTCCCGGAAACTCAGCCCAGGCGCCGGATGCCGTTTTCGCCGGCGATCAGCACCCGGTCGGCGGGACGACGGGCAAACAGGCCGCAGGTGACCACGCCGGGGATCTGGTTGATCTCGGACTCCATCTTGAGCGGATCGACCAGGTCGAGATTGCGCACGTCGAGGATCAGGTTGCCGTGATCGGTCTCGAATCCGTCTCGGAGTTCCGGACGGCCGCCCAGGCCGACCAGCTTGCGGGCGACAAAGGCGCGCGCCATCGGCAGTACCTCGATCGGCAGCGGAAAATCGCCCAGCACCTTGACGCACTTGGACTCATCGACGATGCACACGAAACGCCGGCTGGCCGCCGCGATGATCTTCTCGCCGGTCAGCGCGCCGCCACCGCCCTTGATCAGGCGACGATGCTCGTCGACCTCGTCGGCGCCGTCGATGTAGAGCTCCAGTTGGCCGACGTGGTTGAGATCCATGACCTCGATACCGATCTCGGCGAGCTTTGCCGTCGTGACCCTGGAGGACGATACGGCCCCTTTCAGCTCGATATCGCTGCTGGCCAGTTCATCCAGAAAAGCGTTCACGGTGCTGCCGGTTCCCACGCCCAGCACCATGCCGTTTTCGACTTCGGACAGCGCCGCCCGGGCGACCTCGATTTTCAATCGGCTCTGGCTCATGATTTCTCCAATTCCAGCAGATAGTTCCACTGTTGTTTCGTCAGCGGCATGATGGACAGGCGGTTGCCCTTGCGCACCAGGGCGAAATCGCCCAGCGCCTCGGCGTGCTCCTTGATCTCGGCCAGCGACAGCACGCGGTCCAGGTCGCGCCTGAACTTCACGTCGATCAG
>JAWLFD010000200.1:0-4294 GCA_041685745.1 Wenzhouxiangella sp. | reverse complement strand
GCCGAATCGGCTGCTCAGCGAGCCGGCCGGGGCGGAAGTGGCGGTGCGCGGCTTTCGCGAGCGCGATGCCGACTGGATCGTGCTGGGGCACACGCCGCTTGAGGCGATCGATCTGCCGCTGGCCATGCTGCGCTTTCGGGTCCGCCTGCCGGGACATGCCACCATCGAGTCGGCCCCCGGCATTCTGCCGCTGGCCGAGACCTTCTATCTGCAGCCGCAGGAGACGGTACCCGAGGGCATGGTCTACGTGCCCCCGGGTGAGGTCTCTTACGAGCGCCAGCGCCGCAGCGTGCCTGGATTCTGGATCGATCGCCATGAGGTGACCAATCGCCAATACCGCGAGTTCGTCGAAGCCGGCGGCTATCGCCGACCCGAGTTCTGGTCCTATCCCGCCGAGGTCGATGGTCGGACCCTGACCTTTGAAGACCTGATGGCGCGGCTGGTCGACAGTACCGGCATGCCCGGGCCTTCGACCTGGGCCATGGGCACCTACCCCGAGGGCCGGGATGAGCATCCGGTCAGCGGGATCAGCTGGTTCGAGGCCGCGGCGTACGCGCAATTTGTCGGGCGAGAGTTGCCGACGGTGTTTCACTGGCGCCGCGCGGCCGGACTGGGCACGCCGCAGATGCAGAACTTTTCCGACGTGCTGCTGGCGAGCAACTTCAAATCAACCGGCACCGTGGCGGTGGGCTCGGTCGACAGTCTGGGCAGCTACGGCACCTACGACATGAGCGGCAACGTCGCCGAGTGGTGCTACAACGGCGAAGGCACACTGCGCCACATTCTCGGCGGATTCTTCCGCGAGGACGAGTATCGGTTCGCCGATGTCGAGGCGCGGCATCCGCTCGAACGCTCCGACGGGTTCGGCTTGCGCCTGATGAGCGCCGATGAGCCTGTGGATGAGGGCCTGAGCCTTGCGATCCCCGCGTTGGAGCGCGACCTGCCCGAGCCTGCCGATGAAGAGACCTTTGCCTTCTATGCGCGCCTGTTCGATTACGACGACGGGCCGCTGGACGTGGCTGTCGAGGAAATCGACGATTCGCACCAGGAGTGGCGGCGCGAGCGGATCAGTTTCCGGGCCCCGTATGCCGACGATCGCGTGCTGGTCCAGGTGCTCATCCCGCGCGCGGCCCGGCCTCCTTACCAGACGGTCATCAATTTTCCCGGCGGCGATGCACTCCTGCTCGATTCCAGCCGGCGCGCGGGCCTGCACCACGTCGAGCCGTTCCTGCGCAGCGGCCGGGTCGTGGTCTATCCCGTCTACCAGGGCACTTTCGAGCGCAAGCTCTCCACCGCCAGCGGCCCCATCGGTCTGCGCCAGTTGACCATCAACCAGGTCAAGGATCTGCGCCGCACGATCGACTACCTGGCCACGCGCGGCGACATCGACATGGAGCGCATCCTGTTCCACGGCGTCAGCTACGGGGCCAACCGGGCGCCGTTTTCGCTCGCGCTGGAGCCGCGCCTGCGCGCTGCCATCCTCATGTCCGGCGGCCTGGGGATATGGAACCACATGCCGCCGGAAATCCAGCCGCAGCACTACCTTGCCCGGGTGCGGATGCCGGTGTTGATGATCAACGGCGCGCAGGACTACAACTTTCCGGTTGAGACCTCGCAGCGGCCGTTTTTCGAGTTGCTGGGAACGCCGGAGGAACACAAGCAGCACCTGGTCCTGGACTGGGGACACCTGCCGCCGCACTACAGCGAGGTGATCCGCGCCTACCTCGATTGGGCTGATCGCTGGCTGGGCTCGACGGAACGCTGAATCGATCCGCCCGAAGGGGCCGCAGGCGCTCTGGCGCGGGCCGATAACGGCCACCGTTATGGTATGATTCCACGTTGGGTCAGGGTCCGGTGAGACACGGCCTCTGCGATCGGGTTCGCCCCTGAAAATAGTTTGAACATCATATATTTGGGCGATATTCCCTGAAATAGTCTACGGATACTTTTGATGGCGGAACTGGCTCGGGAAGTACTTCAGGTCAACCTGGAAGACGAGATGCGGCAGTCCTACCTCGATTACGCCATGAGCGTGATCGTGGGGCGGGCGCTGCCGGATGTCCGTGATGGCCTCAAGCCCGTGCATCGGCGCGTGCTGTTTGCCATGCAGGTGCTGGGCAACGACTACAACAAGCCCTACAAGAAATCCGCCCGCGTCGTCGGTGACGTCATCGGTAAATACCACCCGCACGGCGACACGGCGGTCTACGACACCATCGTGCGCATGGCCCAGCCGTTTTCGCTGCGCTACATGCTCGTCGACGGCCAGGGCAACTTCGGATCGGTCGACGGCGACTCGCCGGCGGCGATGCGCTACACCGAGGTGCGCATGGCCCGGCTGGCGCACGAGATGCTGGCCGATATCGACAAGCAGACGGTCAATTTCGTCCCCAACTACGATGAATCCGAGGAAGAACCCTCGGTCCTGCCGGCCCGGGTGCCCAACCTGCTGGTCAACGGCTCGTCCGGCATCGCCGTGGGCATGGCGACCAACATCCCGCCGCACAACCTGGGCGAAGTCATCGACGCGCTGCTGGCGCTGGTCGAAGACCCGCAGCTGACGGTCGACGACATCATGGGTTACCTGCCGGGGCCGGATTTTCCCACCGCCGGCATCATCAACGGCGCCGACGGCATCGCCGAGGCCTACCGCACCGGGCGCGGCCGCATCTACCTGCGGGCTCGCTCGCACGTCGAGACCGAAGACAACGGTCGCAACCGCATCGTCGTCACCGAGCTGCCGTACCAGGTCAACAAGGCGCGCCTGCTGGAAAAAATCGCCGAGCTGGTCAAGACCAAGAAGCTGGAGGGGATTTCCGAGCTGCGCGACGAATCCGACAAGGACGGCATGCGCATGGTCATCGAGCTCAAGCGCGGCGAAGTGCCCGAGGTGTTGCTGAACAACCTCTACCAGCAGACCCAGCTGCAGACGGTGTTCGGCATCAACATGGTCGCCCTGGTCGACAACCAGCCGCGCCTGCTCAACATCCTGGATATGCTCAGCGCCTTTCTCGCCCACCGGCGCGAGGTGGTCACCCGGCGCAGCCTGTTCGAATTGCGCAAGGCACGCGAGCGCGCCCATATCCTCGAAGGCCTGACCGTCGCCCTGGCCAACCTCGACGAAGTCATCGAGCTGATCAAGACCTCGCCGACCCCGGCCGAGGCGCGTGAGCGGCTGCAGGGCCGGCGCTGGGACGCCACCGTGGTCAAGGCATTGCTGGGCCAGGCCGGGGCGGAATTGTCGCGGCCAGAAGAGCTGCTGCCCGAGTACGGCATGGGCGAGGGCGGCTACCAGCTCTCGCCGGCCCAGGCCCAGGCCATCCTGGACCTGCGCCTGCAGAAACTGACCGGCCTGGAACAGGAAAAGCTGTCCGACGAGTACAAGGAGATTCTCGGCCAGATCCAGGAGCTGATGCGCATCCTGTCCGAGCCCGACGCGCTGATGCAGGTCATCCGCGACGAGCTGACCGAGCTCAAGGAGCGCTACAACGACCAGCGCCGCTCGGAGATCGTTCGCGATCATCTGCACCTGACCATGGAAGACCTGATCACGCCCGAAGACGTGGTCGTGACCCTGTCGCACGCCGGCTACGCCAAGTACCAGCCGCTGGACCGCTACCGGGCCCAGAAGCGCGGCGGACGGGGGCGCTCGGCCACTCGCACCAAGGACGAGGACTTCGTCGAGCGGTTCTGGGTCACCAACACCCACGACACCCTGCTGGTCTTTACCAGCGCAGGCAAGGTCTACAAGACCAAGGTCTACGAACTGCCGCACGCAGGCCACAACAGCCGCGGCCGGCCCATGGTCAACCTGCTGCCGCTGGACGAAGGCGAGCGCATCAACGCGGTGTTGCCGACGCGCGAGTTCCCGGACGACTGGTTCGTGTTCTTCGCCACGCGCAAGGGCCGGGTAAAGAAGACGCCGCTGTCGGATTTCGCCAACATCCGCTCCAACGGTATCTGGGCGGTGCTGCTGGAAGACGACGACGAGCTGGTCAATGTCGCTTTCACCGACGGCACGCGCGACATCCTGCTGTTCTCCTCGGCCGGCAAGACCATCCGCTTCCACGAGACCGACGCGCGCGCCATGGGGCGCCAGACCCGCGGGGTCAACGGTATCCGCCTGAAGAAGGGCCAGCAGGTGGTCTCGATGCTGGTCACCGGGGACGAGCCGGACGATGTTCTCCTGGCCACCGCCAACGGCTTCGGCAAGCGCACCGCGCTGGAAGAATTCCCGGTCTACAAGCGCGGCGGGCAGGGCGTGATCGGCATCCAGGTCTCCGAGCGCAACGGC
>JAWLFD010000199.1:0-4303 GCA_041685745.1 Wenzhouxiangella sp. | reverse complement strand
ATGTTGTAGGTGATCAAAAAAACCGCCACCCCGAAACTCGAGGCGGCGGCCCGCAACTTGCAAAATGTTCAGACGCTGTCGAGGACTTCCATTCCCTCGTTGATCAGGGCCTCGGCCTTGTCCAGGACGCGGTGGGCCTCATCCCAGTTGTGGAAGCCGTTGCTGTTTTCGACCCAGATGAAGTCCCAGTAGAACTGCGCCTCGCGATGAATCTGCTGCAGCCGGGTCAGGGTGACCTGGTCGATGGTTTCGCCGGAGCGGGCTTCGCCCACCGCCTCGATGAACTCGGCCAGCTCGCGCCCGATCCGGTTCTGCTTTTCGTAGACTCGTCCCTGCACTCCTTCAGCGCGCGCGATCACGCCGTCGGCACCCCAGCTGCTGTGGCAATCCACGCAGGTGCTTTCGACGTGGGTCAGCGGGCTGGTCCAGTGGTGCTCGGTGTATTCCTCACCGTCGCTGTCGGTGGCCTTGGGCATGTGGCAGTCGGTGCACTGCAGGCCCAGCATGGAGTGGACGTTGACTTCCTGACCCTCGTGAAAGAGCTCGTATTCCGGATGCTGGATCTTGGCCACCAGCGCCCCGGTCTGCGGATGCACCCACTCATCGGAGCGCTGGGCTGCATCGTAATGCTCCAGCTGGGCCTCGACGGTCAGGCCCGTGGTCCACGGCAGCTCGACCTTGCGGGTGTCGGCGCTGAAGTGATAGTTGGTGTGGCACTGGGCGCAGACCAGGTCCGTACGGCCTTCGGGCTCGATGTTGGCGAAGGTACCGTGGGCCATGCCCTCATCAAGCCAGTCGCGCGCGTGGCGCACGGTGGCATCATCCGGTGCGTGGCAGTCCAGGCAGCCAATGGTGTTGGAACCGACCACCTTGGAGAAGGGCATCGAGTACCAGTCGTCGCCGTGGACCGCGTCGAGCTTGCTCACATCGGTGGTCTTGCAGCCGATGCAGGTGGCCGGGCGCTTTTCCCAGTCCGGCAGGCGCTCCGTGTCGACCACGTCGGTCAGCGCGTAGTAATGGCCGCGCGAGCGGTAGTAGCCCTTGGAAAACGGAAAGCCGTCGTAGTTGACCTTCAGGAACGGATACATCTCCAGATAATTGATCTTCTCGATGTCCATGTCTTCGGCCGCGGCCTTGCCGCCGCCGCCGTAAGTCGTCTCCTGCATTTCCGAGGTCCGCATCCAGCCTTCGTACTGCGCCGGAAAATAGCGTTTCCAGTTCTCGCTGACCGTGGCTTCGTCCAGGCTGTCGAAGCCCTCGAAGTCGGATTTCTCGCCGTTGGACGGGCTGCTCGACACCGCGGCCATGGTTGCCAGCCCCATGCAAAGGGCGACGAGAATGATGACAAACCAGTTTTCTCTGCGCATGCTTCCTCCTCACAGGCGTTTGCACAGGGTTTTGCGATGTATATGAAAAATAACGAATATTTTTAATACGCACCGACCAGACCAGAATACGGCGCCGTGAAGAATATGTCAACGACACCCCCCGAATTTGGCTGGAAACTGATAATCCCTGGGCGCGGATGATTACACTGTCGGACATGACTCAATCGCTGTTTATCAGCCTGTCGGGACTTGCGGTCGCACTCGCGCTGTTGTTCGCGCTGTGGCCGGAAATCCGCGGCCGTGCAGTCAGTGGCCCGGCACCGCAGGCCCGTCTGCCCAAACCGCTGATCCTAACCGTTGTGATCCTTCTGCCGCTGGTCACGAGCCTGCTGTACTTGCAGTTCGGGACCCTGGAGCCTTCCGCGGGAAATGATCCGCGGGTTGAACAGCTGCGCTCGCAGATGATCGCCATGGCACGGGAACTGGAGCGCGACCCGGATCAGCCGGAACAGTGGCAGCGCATGGGCCTGATCTACAAGGATCTGCGCCACTATGGCTCAGCCGAACACGCGCTGCGCCGAGCGCTGTATCTGCGGCCCGGCAGCGCTTTTTTGCGCGTGGAGCTGGCAGAGACCCTGCACCTGCGCAGTGAATTGCCGGAAATGCCCGTGGAAGCGAAAACCCTGCTCGAACAGGCCGTCGACATTCAGCCCGACAACCTCAAAGCCCTGTGGCTGCTCGGGACCGATGCTTTCCTGACCGAAAACTACGAGTCTGCACTCGCTTGGTGGGAGCAGATGTTGCCGCTGGTCCCCGAAGACTCGAGCATGCATCGGGCCGTGCGCAGCGAAACCCGGCGAGCCCGTGAGCGGATGCATCAGCAGCCCTGAGGCATTTCGGCCGAAACCCTGTCAGCGCCCGCGCCGCCCCAGCCTCTCGACCCGCCCCAGCCAGCGCTGGCGACCGCGGTCACTCTTTGCTCCGGCCAGGCCAACAAAACAGCGGTGAACCGGTCGGATGCCGACGAAATGGAGGATATTTCGCTTGAAGAAGCGATAGCCATGCGCGCGGTAGAACCAGTGGTACAAAAAACCCGGCATGCCCATGGTGACGATCACCCGGGCCGATTTTCCCTTGAGCGGACGAACGCCCCCGGGCCCCTTGCGCGCCGCCTCGTCGAAAGCGAAACCGGGTCGAAACACCTGCTCCAGGAAACCCTTCAGCAACGCCGGCATCGTTCCCAGCCACACCGGGTAGATGAACACCAGATGATCGGCGGCCCGAACCCGCTCCTGGGCCGGGGCCAGCGCATCCGGTACCTCGCCATCGCTCCACTCGGCCTCGCTTTTGAGCAGCGGAAACTCCAGCGCGCCGAGGCGAACCTCGTTGACCGAGTGTCCGGCCGCCTTCGCGCCGGCCCGGTAGGCATCGGCAAGCGCATGGCAAAAATGAGGCTCGGACTCGTCCGGATGCCCCTGGATGATCAGAATGCTGCGTTGCACGGGCATCCCTCCATGGGAGATGCCCTATCGTAGCCAGCCCGGCCCGAAAACGACTTGCCCCAGATCAATCATCGCGTTTCCCAGGCGATGAAAGCCCAGCGGAAAGGCTGGCCGCTGGCGCGGGCACGATCCGGATCCTGCTCGAACCATTCGCTCAGCCGGCGCCGCTCGGCGTCGCTCAGGGAGCCCAGCGAAAAACTCACCCGCCTCACGAATTCCTCGGCCGACTCGCAGTCGGTCGGGCGATGGTCGTTGTCGATGAAGCCGACCCGCGGCTGGCGCCCCATCTGGTAGAGGATGTTGACGGCATAGATGTAGTCCGGCACCGGGTCCAGCCGCCGATCGATCACCGCCGCGATCTGCGGGTCGATGAAGTAACCGCCGACCTTGCTGGTCAGGTAAACCCGCCGGGCCGCGTGGGCGTCGAGTTTCTTCAGCGCGGCCTCCAGGTCCATCACCGCCGTCGAGCGCGAGGCCACGGCCACGTCGCACACCGGTACATCACTCCAGTCCTCTTCCCAGGAGCGCTGTAGCGGGCGGATATGGTCGACACCGCGCTCGTTGGCCAGATCCATCATCGCCTCCAGCATGCCGGCGCTGTAATCCACGCCCACGATCTGCTCGAGCCGGTCCGACACGGCCAGGCTGATCGCGCCGGTACCGCAGCCCACGTCGAGCAGCGAACGGCAGCCATCGAGGTCCATGCGCGCGACGAACTCGCGCACATAGCCGGAATCGGTGGCCACCGACTTCATGCGCTCGGCGCGGGCGTCCCATTCCTCCGGGGCCTTGACCTGGCGGCCGCAGGCGGCCATGTGCTCGCGATAGAGCTGCCCGAAATCGATATCGAAGATTGTCATGACGTCGCCACCTGTAGCGGTAGTTTGATCTTGTCAGCGCTTGCTCTGAAGCGGATCCGCGGGAAGCCCCGGACGGGAGAAGCTGATGCAAGTCGGGGTCGCGCGGAGACACAGTTGCAGGACATCATTTTTTACAACGCCGCAAACCAGACCGCAAACGATTGCCACCATTCCATGCCCGTAAGTCGAAAGAAAATGGGTATCTCGATCATGAGATAAAGGAGAAGCAGCCCAGGAAATACCCATCTCGCTCTTGCCTGGTTGCGGTCCCTCATGGCCAGCGTGATCAACAGCAGGTTGATGAATCCGAATGTGATCCATTCGCCGGGGATGGCGATGAACGGCATGAACATGGAGAGAAATCGATCCAGCACCGGATCAATGAATGTGAATGACGTCGCCACCATGAATCGGGCATGCAACTCTCTGGATTTCCGATACCACATGGCAAATCCGTAGGTTACGGCAAATACCAATCCCAGTGAAAGCTGCAGGTAAACCGCGTAGGAACGGCGGACAAAGTACTCTTCCGGCGTTGCCGAAATACGACTATGGGTCAGCAGAATGATGCTGATTACCAGCAATGCAGCAACCGGGATGGATAGTTTCCCCA
>JAWLFD010000198.1:0-4315 GCA_041685745.1 Wenzhouxiangella sp. | reverse complement strand
GAACATCCCGATCCGCACCCCCGAAGGTCGGCGCATCCGCAAGGCCTTCATCGCCCCGCCGGGCAACGTGCTGCTGGCGGCCGACTACTCGCAGATCGAATTGCGCATCATGGCCCACCTGTCCGACGACGAGCGCCTGCTCGAGGCCTTTGCCGCCGGCGAAGACATTCACCGCGCGACCGCCGCGGAGGTCTTCGACTGCACCGTCGACCAGGTGTCCGGCGAGCAGCGGCGGGCCGCCAAGGCGATCAATTTCGGCCTGATGTACGGCATGAGCGGCTGGGGCCTGGCCCGGCAGCTGGAAATCGACCGAAAAGCGGCTGGCGAGTACATCGAACGGTATTTCGAGCGCTATCCCGGCGTGCGCGCCTACATGGACCGGATCCGCCAGGAAGCGCGCGAGCGCGGCTACGTCGAGACCCTGTTCGGCCGCCGCCTGTGGACCGACGAGATCCGCTCGCGCAACCCGCAGCGCCGCCAGGCCGCCGAGCGCGCGGCGATCAACGCGCCCATGCAGGGCACGGCGGCCGACATCATCAAGCGCGCCATGATCGACGTCGATGGCTGGATCCAGGCCGAACAGGCACCCGCCCGGCTGGTCATGCAGGTCCACGATGAGCTCGTGCTGGAGGTCGAGCACGCCGCCCTGGAACCCGTGCGCGATGCGGTCGTGGCCCGAATGAGCCAGGCGGCGGAACTCAAGGTGCCGCTGCTGGTCGAGACAGGTAGCGGTCCGGACTGGGACAGCGCCCATTGAGCGCGTCTATCAAAGCGATCAAAAAAAGTCATGCAACTTTTTTCGGATGATCCGGAACTTTCGTCGAATGCGTCCAGTCTGAATATTCACCATGCGCATGGTGGGGTTCGTCTCCCTCCCTAGACGAACCCAGCTGGATTCGGTTTCAGTCCCCAAACCGGATCCGACTCAAGGCCCCGGGTCCTCCCTCACCCGGGGCCTTTCTTTTTGTCCCGAGACCTGCAGATGGCTGCCGACGGGCTGGCTATACTGGAGTGAAAACACGCGCAATCCAGGGATTCCAACGGCATGATCGATTTCGTCATTCTCGCGGCCGGCGAGGGCAAGCGCATGAACTCCTCGGCGCCGAAGGTGCTGCAGCCGGTCGGCGGACAGCCGATGCTGCGCCACCTGACAGACACCGCGCGATCGCTGCGGCCGGATGCGATTCACGTGGTGGTCGGGGCCGGCAGCGAGCAGGTCGAGGTTGCCCTGGCCGAGGATGGCTGCCGATTCGTCGTCCAGTCCGAGCGGTTGGGAACCGGGCATGCGGCCCTGCAGGCCCTGCCTGCGATCGACCCGGACGCGCGCGTGCTGATCCTGCCCGGCGACATGCCGCTGATCCGCCCCGCAACCCTGGAGCGGCTGCTCGACAGCCCGGCCGATCTGGTTCTGTTGAGCTTCCGGCTCGAGGACCCTGCCGGTTACGGGCGGGTGCTGCGCGACGACCAGGGAGCGGTGTGTGCCATCCGCGAACACAAGGACGCCAGCGAGACCGAACGCCAGGTGGGCGAGGTCAACAGCGGCGTGATGTGCGCGCGGGCCGCCGACTGGATGGACTGGCTGGCCCGGGTGGGCGCCGACAACGCCCAGGGCGAGTACTACCTGACCGACTGCATCGCCCTGGCGGTGGCCGACGGCCGCGCCGTCGAGGCCGTGGTGGCAGAAGACGCCGACGAACTGCTCGGCGCCAACGACCGCGCCCAGTTGGCGCAGCTGGAAGCGATTTTTCAGCAGCGAGCCCGCCGGTCGCTGATGGCGGCGGGCGTGACCCTGCTGGCCCCGGAGACGGTTCGGATACGGGGTGCGGTGGAGTGTGGTCGGGACGTGGTGCTGGACGCCCAGGTGACGCTCGAAGGCCGGGTCGGACTGGGCGAGGGCGTGATGATCGGCCAGGGCTGCCTGGTGCGCGACAGCGAACTGGCGCCCGGTACCCGGCTGGAGCCTTACTGCGTCGTCGAAGGCGTTCGCACGACCGGACCGTGCAGCATCGGCCCGTTCGCCCGCCTGCGGCCCGGCACCGAGCTGGCCGCAGGGGTCAAGATCGGCAATTTCGTCGAGGTCAAGAAGGCCCGCTTTGCAGCCGGCGCCAAGGCCAGCCATTTGAGCTACGTCGGCGATGCCACGGTCGGTGAGCGGGCCAACCTGGGTGCCGGCACCATCACCTGCAATTACGACGGCGTCAACAAGCACCACACCGAGATCGGCGCCGATGCCTTCATCGGCTCCAACAGCGCCCTGGTCGCCCCCGTCTCGATCGGCGCGCAGGCCACGATCGGCGCGGGCAGCGTCATCGGCAGGGACGCGCCCGCCGCGCAGCTGACCCTGACCCGCGCACCCCAGCGCAGCATCGCCGGCTGGCAGCGACCGAAGAAGACACAACGCTGATGGCCGGAACAAAGCCCGGGGACCGGGGGTCGAATTGGCGTATGTAGGCCGTCTGCGTTATTCTGCATTCGAGGCGCTGTTTTGGGTGCATCATCCGGCGCCGGCGCCAAAGAAAACCAGAGGCTGAATGTCATGAGCGAAATGCAAACTCCCGTCCCCGACAAGGACACCACCACCTGGGCGCTGATCCTGCACCTGTCGGTGCTGTCGGGCCTGGTCGTGCCGATGGCCGGGCTGATCGTGCCGGTGGTGATCTACATTCTCAAGAAAGATCAGCTACCGGGCCTGATTCCGCACGCCCACGTGATTTTCAATTGGCTGATCAGCGTCATCATTTACGCCGTGATCAGCATGATCTTGCTGCTGGTCGGAATCGGCGCGCTGCTGCTGGGGGTGCTGGCCATCCTGAGCCTGGTCTTTCCCATCATCGGCGCGGTCAAGGCTTCGGAAGGCAAGGTCTGGGTCTACCCCCTGTCCATCAAATTCTTCAAATAAGGTTTTTAGTGAATATGTCGAATACCAAGCCGCCCCTGGTGGTCTCGAACGTGATCTTTTTCGTGGCGGTCAACCTGCTGGGCTTCGTCGCCGCACCCATTTACGGTCTGACGGTGGGCTTCAGCGGCTGGGCGTGGCTGGCAGCCGCGGTGATCTGGATCGCCAGCGGTCTGTCGATCACGGTCGGTTACCACCGCCTGTGGTCGCATCGCACCTTCCGCGCGGCCTGGCCGCTGCGGCTGGCGCTGGCGGTTTTCGGCACGTTCTCGCTGCAGAACTCGATCCTGATCTGGGCGGCGCGTCACCGCGTTCACCATCGCCATGTCGACGACGTCGAGCGCGATCCGCACTCCATCCTGTCCGGGTTCTGGCACGCCCACATGGGCTGGATGACCCGTCACTGGAAGACCAGCGAAGTCAATTTCGATGAGGTGCCGGATCTGCAAAAAGACCCCATCGTGATGTGGCAGCACAAGCTGTACTGGCCGGCGGTGTGGACGCTCAACCTCGGCGTGCCGGCCGCGCTGGGCTGGTTGACCGGCGACGTGCTCGGCATGATCCTGCTGGCCGGTGCTTTCCGGCTGGCGGTCAGCCAGCACTTCACCTTCTTCATCAATTCCCTGGCCCATACCTGGGGCCGGCGCAACTACAGCCTCGACAACACCGCGCGCGACAACGGCTGGATCGCGCTGATGACCTGGGGCGAGGGCTATCACAATTTCCACCACGCCTTCCAGGCCGACTACCGCAACGGCCTGCGCTGGTGGCAGTTCGATCCCAGCAAGTGGCTGATCGCCGCGAGCGCCTGGCTCGGTCTGGCTGCTGACCTGAAGCGCACCCCGTGGTTCAAGGTCCAGCGAGCACGCCTGCAGATCCGCTTCCGGGAGCTGGAAGAACGCCTGGCCAAAACCGATGCCGCGCCCACCTGGCGCGAGGTTTTCGACCGCGAGCTTCAGCAGTTCCGCGACACCGTCAGCCAGTGGCAGGCGGTGCAGGCCGAGCGCGTGCAGGTCGGCGCCGATGCGGTGCGCGATCGCTGGCGGCGCACCGAGTTCAGGACCCGCTACAAGGAACTGGAATACCGGCTGAAGATGCAGGCCCGGCGGCTGGCCGAGATGCAGCGCAGCCTGCAGCCGGCCCCGGCCTGACCGGCCGATCGCACGGATCCGGCGAGACGCGCTTTCGCACAGGGTCGGCTCGACTGGCCCGCCCGTGCGCGGGCCGCGGTTATCGAGACGGCGCGGCCGGCAGATTGAACAAGGCGCGCGCGCAGGCGCTGGTCTGAGCCGCCAGTTTCGGCGGTGAGACACCGCGACAGGCCGCCACCGTGCCGGCAATCCAGGCCAGCCACTGCGGTTCGTTGCGGTGGGTGCGCGCCTTGGGCCGGAGATTGCGCGGCTTGAGGTAGGGGGCATC
>JAWLFD010000197.1:0-4335 GCA_041685745.1 Wenzhouxiangella sp. | reverse complement strand
CACCTCGCGCGACAGGCGCACGCACTCGAGCATCATTTCCAGATCTTCCGGCGCGCTCAGATAATCGGGCTGGATGGCCGGCGCCTGGCGCGGGTCGTCTGAGTGCAGGCCGATGCGGCCGCGGCTGGCCGGCCTGAGCGGGCAGGCGTGCAGGGTGTAGCCGTCGCCGGGCAGGCGGTTGCGGCCGTGGTCGTCGAGCAGGGCGGGCACGAAATGCATCTGCACGTCGGGGCGGTCATCGCGCCCGCGTCCGCTGACCAGAAAGCCGCCGCCCTCGGCGATGTTGGAGGTGCCTTCGCCCTCGTGGTAGAGGAGGTACTTCAAGCCGACTCTGAGCTCGCTCAGCTGGTCGTAGGTGATGGGCTGCGAGCAGCGGGTCAGGGTGCAGATGTCGAGGTGATCCTGCAGGTTGGCGCCGACCCCGTCGAGCGCGTGCCGAACCTTGATTCCGGCGGCCTCCAGTTCAGCGGCCGGCCCGATCCCCGACAGCATCAGCAGCTGCGGCGAGTTGATCGCGCCGCCGGCGAGCAGGACTTCGGCTCGGGCCCGGGCGATGTGGGTCATCCCGCGGCGCTGGTAGCGCACGCCGGTGGCCCGCTGTCCGTCCAGCTCCACGTTCAGGGTCAGGGCGCCGGTCAGCACCGTCAGGTTGCGGCGCGATCGGGCCGGGCGCAGGTAGCCGACCGCGGTCGAGCAGCGCCGGCCGCCGCGCTGGGTGACCTGGTAGAGCCCGAAACCGCGCTGGGTCGGGCCGTTGAAGTCGCGGTTGACGGCAAATCCGGCCTGTTCGGCGGCCCGAATGAAGACCTCGCTCAACGGGTTGAAATACGACAGATCCTCGACGCTCAAGGGGCCGCCGACGCCGTGCAGCTCTGATTCACCGCGCGCCTGGTTCTGCGAGCGGATGAAGTAAGGCAGGACATCGTCCCACCCCCATCCCGGATTGCCGGCTTCCGCCCAGTCGTTGTAGTCGGTGCGGTGGCCGCGGATGAAACACATGGCGTTGATCGAGCTCGACCCGCCCAGCACCCGGCCCCTGGGCCAGTAAAGGCGCCGGTTGTTGAGCTGGGGCTCCGGCTCGGTCTGGTAGTTCCAGTTCAGCGAGGTGAAGTTGACCAGCTTGGCCAGCCCGGCGGGCATGTGAATGAACGGATTCCAGTCGCGCGGGCCGGCCTCGAGCAGCAGGACCCGGCAGGCCGGATCGGCGCTCAGTCGATGGGCCAGAACGCAGCCGGCCGAGCCGGCGCCAACGATGATGTAGTCGTAAGTCTTGGCCATGAAAACTAACGTCCGAAGCGTTGAAAGACAGTCTATCGCACCAATCAGCATAGGCTTTGGAATTAGAGCCGGCAGTCTAGGACGGCCCGTTGTCCACGGCATCAGAGCCGATGGCGCCGATCGGCCTCTTCGAGCCCCGAGAGTGGGCAACTCAGGCCGCGGGTCAGTGCCAGCAGCTTGAACTTCTCGCCCATTTCCCCGGGCAGAATGAGGCGCTTGAGTTCGCCGGCCAGGCGCAGGCGCTCGCGCTCGTCGCGCGCGCGTTCGACCGCCTCATGCGCGCCCATGGCGAGCAGGAAGTCGGCCTGGGTGGCAAACCCGGCCAGCTCCAGACTGCAGTTCCGGCCGCCGGCGGCCACCGCGCTGAAGTCGACGAAGGCCGAGATGTCGGTCAGTCCCGGCCAGACGAAGGGATCGAAATGGGCGCGGTGTCGATAATGGCAGACCAGGGTGCCGCCGGCGCGCTCGGGCAGGTAGTACTCGCGCCGCGGGTAGCCGTAGTCGAACAGCAGCACCGCGCCTTTTGCAAGCGGTCGGCAAACGGTTTGCAGCCAGCCCGGCAGGTCCAGGCAGATTTCGCTGACGTAGCCTTCGGGCAATCCGTATCCCAGGTCTTTCTCGAGTCGCTCAAAGGCCTGCTGCAGGCGCGGTCGCGGCCGCTCACGCGTGAACTCCAGGCGCGTCTTGCCGACCTGCACACAGCGTTCGCGCAGGCCCTGGGCGGTCACCTCGAACAGGCTCACCGGCAGCGCGTCGGCGACCTCGTTGGCCACGATCACGCCGCTGAAGGGCTGCGCCGGCGGGGCATCCAGCCATTCGACCCGCCCCACCAGGTCAGCCGGCAGGTCGGCGAGGGTCTCGCGCTGGATTTGGCGAAGCGCGGCGCTGGGTTCGAGGATCAGGTAGCGCTGGGGAACACGCTCAAGGCCCGCAAGCAGATTGCGCGCCAGCGCGCCCGAGCCGGCTCCCGGCTCCAAGATCGTGCAAGGCTCATCCAGTGCCTCGGCGACCTGGTCGATCTGGCCGGCCAGGGCGGCGGCAAAAAGACCGCCCTGCTCCGGGGCGGTGACGAAATCGCCGGCCTGGCCGAACTTGTGCAGGCCGTTGACGTAATAGCCCAGGCCCGGCTCGTAGAGCGCCATGGCCATGTAGCGGTCGAAGGGCATGGGTCCGTCGCGCAGGATTTCATCGGCGATGCGCTCGCCCAGGCGCCGGCTCAGGCTGGCCAGTTCCTGCGGCGGGTCAGGGAGCTGCAGCGCGGTTGGCGGACGGTTCATGCAGTCTGGTTGTCCTTGGAACTTCGTGGCCGGAATTGTAGCGATTTGGCGTTCTGCAACGTCTTTGTCCACACGCCCAGCGTAGACTCAAGGGCTTACCTTTTTGACCGGAGCCGACCGCCGTGCCTGAATTTTCGACCAACGCAGCTTGCGCCATCATCACCGGCGGCGCCCGCCGCATCGGCGCCGAGATCGCCCGCACCCTGCACCGGCGCGGCCTGAGCGTGTGCCTGCACTACCGCGGCTCGGAGCAGCCGGCCCAAGAGCTGGCCGAGGCGCTCAACGCCGAGCGCGCCGGCTCGGCCGCGCTGGTGCAGGCCGACCTGGCCGACCCCGGCGCCGCCCAGGCCATCCACGACGCCGCGCTTGCCGCGTTCGGTCGCATCGATGTGCTGATCAACAACGCCTCGGCCTTTTACCCGACCCCGGTCAAGCAGGCCACCCAGGAGCAATGGGACGATCTGTTCGCCAGCAACGCGCGCGGGCCGTTTTTCCTGAGCAGGACCTGCGCCCCGGAGCTGGCCCGTCGGCCGGGAGCGATCGTCAACATGGTCGACATCCACGGCCTGGTGCCGCTCAAAGACAACAGCGTGTATTCCATGGCCAAGGCCGCGCTGGTGATGCAGACCCGGGCCCTGGCCAAGGACCTCGCGCCGATGGTCCGGGTCAACGGCGTCGCGCCGGGCTCGATTCTCTGGCCCGAAGGCGAGTCCGACAGCGGCGAGGAAGCCCAGCGCGAGATTTTGCAGAAGGTGCCACTCCAGCGCCAGGGTAGTCCGGCCGACATCGCCGGGGCGGTCGCGTTCCTGGCCCTGGACGCGCCCTACGTGACCGGCCAGATCCTGGCCGTCGACGGTGGCCGGCTGCTCAACATGTAGCCAGCCTCGGCAGAGGCTCAGCCGCGCTCGTCCATGGCCACGTAGTCGCGCGCGCCGTGCCCGGTGTAGATCTGCCGGGGGCGACCGATGCGGTGCGGGGTGGCGGCCTGTTCCAGCCACTGCGCGACCCAGCCCACGGTCCGGCCGATGGCGAACATCGGCGTGAACATGCTGGTCGGAATCCCGAGGGCCTTGTAGATGATGCCGGAGTAGAAATCGACGTTGGGGTAGAGCTTGCGCTCGACGAAGTAGTCGTCTTCCAGGGCGATTTTCTCCAGCTCCATGGCCAGGTCCAGCAAGGGATCGGTCTGGCCCAGATCGGCCAGCACGTCGTGGCAGGCCTTGCGGATGATGCGCGCGCGCGGGTCGAAGTTCTTGTAGACCCGATGCCCGAAGCCCATCAGCCGGAAGGGATCGTTCTTGTCCTTGGCCTTCTTGACGTATTCGCCGACCCGGCTGACGTCGCCGATTTCGTTGAGCATCCGGAGCACGGCCTCGTTGGCGCCGCCGTGCGCCGGGCCCCACAGGGCTGCAATCCCGGCTGCAACGCAGGCGTAAGGGTTGGCGCCGGTCGAGCCGACCAGGCGCACCGTCGAGGTCGAGGCGTTCTGCTCGTGGTCGGCGTGCAGGATGAACAGCAGGTCGAGCGCACGCGCGGCCACGGGATTGACTTCGTAGGCCTCGGCCGGGACCGAGAACATCATGTGCAAAAAGCGCTCGGCGTAGTTGAGCGAGTTGCGCGGATAGGCGCTGGGCCAGCCCATGTAGTGCCGGTAGGCCGCGGCCGAGACGGTCGGCATCTTGGCGATCATGCGCTTGGCCGCCAGCTCGCGATGGGCGGGATCGTTGACGTCGAGGTTGGCCTGGTAGAAACCGGCCATGGAGGCGATCACGCCGGACAG
>JAWLFD010000196.1:0-4344 GCA_041685745.1 Wenzhouxiangella sp. | reverse complement strand
GGCGGCGCCTGCGCCGGCAAATGCTTGAGTGGCTGTAGTGCTCATGTGGCAGCTCCCTTCTTGGCATGCAGGTAACCGTTAACGAATCGCGCCGGGAAGATATAGAACGCGTGCATCAGCTTTCCGAACGGGAACCAGATCAACAGCAGATTGAACGAAATGATGTGGACGGCGAGGATGAACTCGTATCGACCCGGTCCGCCCAGAACCGCCCAGATGCCGGAAATCATGATGGCGTACAGGATGGCCAGGGTGAAATAGTCATCGAAGTTGGAGATCTGGCGCAACGGCTTGTGCATGTAGCGACGGATCGTCGCGATCAGCATCAGAACCACCGTGAGTACAGACACCACCGTGATGAGGCCACCGGGCAGGGTCGGCCACCACGGGGCCGAGAACCCGAACAGGTTCTGCCAGAAGATCACGTGGGGCGCACCGAGCAGGACAATGGTGAAAAGCCCGATGTGATAGCCATAACCCACGGCTTCGCCGAACGCGGTCCGGCCGATGAACTCCTTGTGGGGCCAGGAGCGCAGACCACAGGTTGCGCCGCCGACCATCAGGGCCTTGTCGTTGGAGTTCCGCTCTTCGCTGTAGCGCTTGCGGAAACCGAGCATCAGGACCGCAACGAGCCTCCAGATCACTCCGAACACGAAGACCAGCAGTGCAAAGTGGAGCATGGGTCCACGGGCAAATTCAAGTATCGACATGAGTGATCTCCTTATTCGGTTTCGCTAACCAGTTTCTTCTTGCGCGATTTCGCGGCAAGACCTGCGGCAGCACCCACGGCCACGCCGGCTGCCGCCGCGGCTATGGACTCGCCACGCTCGCTGAACAGTTTCGCCGTGACCGGCTCATAGAAGCCGCCCTGATCCCAGAAACCGGGCTCGGAGCAGCCAATGCAGCCATGCCCGGATTCCACCGGCCAGCCGGCGCCGCCGTTCCACTTGATCGTGGCGCAGGCGTTGTAGGTGGTGGGACCACGACAGCCGAGCTCGTACAGGCACCAGCCGTTGCGCGCGCCTTCGTCATCGAAGGACTTGGCGAACAGGCCGCGGTCGTAGAAGCGCCGGCGATAGCAGCGATCATGAATGGTGTTGCCGAAGAAAGCGCGCGGGCGCAGATGCCGATCGAGATCCGGTACGCCATTGGCCAGGAAACTGACCAGCGTACCGGTCATGACCTCGGGGATCGGCGGACAGCCCGGCACGTTGATGACCGGCTTGTTCTTGATCAGGTCGGCCACGCCCACCGCACCGGTCGGGTTCGGGTAAGCCGCACCGACGCCACCGTAGGCCGCGCAAACGCCGACCGCGACGATCGCGGCTGCGCCTTCGGCGGTCTGTTCGAGCTGCTCCATGAAGGTATGGCTCTCACTGACACCGTACATGCCGTTGAGCTTGGTCGGAATGGAGCCGTCGACGATCAGAATGTACTCACCCCAGTTTTCTTCCATCGCCTCGAGCCGGGCCGCCTCGGCGGCATGGCCGGCGGCTGCCTGCAGGGTGTGGTTGTAGTCCAGCGAGATGGTATCGAAGATGAGGTTTTCCAGACTCGGGGCAAAAGAGCGGGTCAGCGACTCCAGACACCCGGTGCATTCCTGGAACGGCATGTAGATCACCGACGGACGCCGCGCCGCGCGCAGCTGCTTGGCAAACGCCGTGGTGGCCATGGGCGGCATCGCCATCAGCGCGGTGATGCCGGCACAGTACTTCATGAATTGACGACGACCGACGCCGGCCTCATCCATCACTTGACCGATAGTCGGTCGGTCCTTCCGTTGCTTGCGGTTGCTCATCTATAAAGCTCCTTTCAGTCGGTCGCTCAGCTCTCTGGCCGCATCCTCGATCTGGTCGGTCTGTGCGCAGAGAAAATCGGGAATGCGGTTGATTTCGATGTACTCGCTCTGGATTCGGTCATCCGGGCCCTTGTGCTGGATCCACCACACGCCGGAAAACGCGGTCTCGCGAATCCGGGATTCACCGCCCATCTCCAGGGTCAGGTCGAGCTCGCCCTGGCCCAGCATCTCGAGCAGCTCGTTGTACTCGTTCGGCGCCATCGGCAGGCCGCGCATGTCGATCGCGGCCGTCTCGCCTTTTTCCAGGTAGCGCTCCAGGGCAGACAGAATCTCGAAACCGATCGCCTTGACGCCGCCGCCGATGGTCACGCCCTTGGGGCTGGTCTTGACTTTCAGTGGGATGGCATTGCTCATGCGGCCGCCTCCTCGGTCAACATGTCCAGGATGATCTGCACCGCCTCGTCAACGCCGCGGTCCACGGCCTCGGTCGGCTCGGAGCCCCAATCCACCTTGGCCGGCTGGATGCCCACCAGGGCATAATCCGGCGGCATGGTTCCGCGAAACTTGGCCGCGCTCATCACATCCATCAGGTTGACCTCATGGACACTGGAGCGGCGACAGCGCGACAGGTAGGCATCCATGTTGTCGTTTTCGAACACCTGCACGGTGCCGGGCTCGGCCTCCAGGTTGGCCGCATCGGCGACAATCAGCCGGCGCGCGCTCTCGACGATCTCGAGCAGGGCAAAACCCAGCGTTCCGCCGTCGACCAGTTCGACCTGACCAGGCAGGTCCAGAGCCTGGAGGCGCTCGATGACGTGCACCCCGGCCCCATCGTCGGTCATCAGGTTGTTGCCGATCCCGATCACCAGCGTTTCGATCGACCTGCCGGCCTGAACGGCGGCGTCGCCAAGATCAGCCGCAACCCCCGTGGGCGTGGTCACTAACATGCACTACCTCCTCGATTCACGAGGTCAAATTACCGGTTACTGAAGTGGAACCGCTTGACGTGGATCAAAACAGGGCCGAAAAACCCCGACTCCGCGGCCCATTCCGTGAACGATGAACGATATATAATGAGTATTTGTGGCACCGGTTCTGGATCACGAAGACCATGCACGAGCTATCCGTCTGCGAGGCCCTGCTGACCCAGGTTCGCGCCACGGCACAGGCCAACGGCGCCGCCGGCGTCGGTCGGATCACGGTCCACCTCGGGCCCCTTTCGGGGGTCGAGCCGGATCTTCTGGCCCAGGCGTTCACCGTCGCGCGCAACGGCCCGATGACGGCGCAGGCCAGCCTGGTGATCGAAACGCAGCCGGTCCGGATCCGCTGCCGCGACTGCGGCAACGAAAACGAAGCTCCAACCAACCGACTGCTGTGCGCGGCCTGCGAGAGCTTTCGGGTCGACCTGATCAGCGGCGACGAATTGTTGCTGGCCCGGGTTGAACTTCAGGGCGTCTCCGACCCTCCAAACCCATCGACTGATTCAAAAGCGAGTCCCGATCATGTGTGAAACCTGCGGCTGTTCGATTCCCGACCACCACCATCCGACCCCGGCCGACGAGCATACGGTCGAGGTCCTGACCGGCCTGATGGACGCCAACGATCACGCCGCCGGTCACAACCGCGAACACTTCAACCGCACCGGAACGCTGGTGATCAACCTGATGTCCTCGCCCGGCTCCGGCAAGACCCAGCTGCTCGAGCGCACTGCCCAGGCCCTGAAGGACCGGCTCTCCATGGCCGTCATCGAGGGTGACCTGGAGACCGAAAACGACGCGAAGCGCCTGCGCGAGCAGGGCATCCGCGCCCACCAGATCGCCACCGGCAGCGCCTGCCACCTCGACGCCCACCTGATCCACAAGGCGCTGCACGACTTCCCGCTGGAAATGGACGGCCAGACCACCGACATCCTGTTCATCGAAAACGTCGGCAACCTGGTCTGCCCGGCGGCGTTCGACCTGGGCCAGCACATCAACGTGGTGCTGCTGTCGACCACCGAGGGTGACGACAAACCGGCCAAGTACCCGGTCATGTTCCGGGCTGCCGATCTGGTCGTCATCAGCAAGGCCGATCTGCTGCCGTACATGGACGGCTTCGACGTCGAGCGCGCCGAGCGGTCGCTGCGCGGACTGGGCGTGGAAACCCCCGTTCTGACCGCCGCGGCCGGCCGCGAGACCGATATCGCGGCGTGGATCGAGTGGCTGGAAACCCAGCTGACCGAACACCGCCGGCAAGACGAAAAAGCCGCCTCCGTCGCCTGAGGACACGGAGCCCGGCACGCTGGCGCGTCAGGGAGGGCCAGGATGAGCACCAGAGGGCCTCGCCACGCGTCGAACCGATGCTGATCCAAAGCTCCGGCACGCTTCCGCGTGAGGCGGGGCCGGGGTGAGCGCCAGAGGGCCTCGCCACGCGTCGAACCGATGGCGCTCTCCCCCGGTCAGGAGAGCTATCCAGCCCCCCTACTGCCGCATAAAATCAAATACATGCGCCAGCGTCGCCAGAATATGCGCGACCAGCGCCCCGATCAGCACCCGCGCCGAGACGAT
>JAWLFD010000022.1:0-17967 GCA_041685745.1 Wenzhouxiangella sp. | reverse complement strand
GAGCAGTAACACGGACGACACCGCTGAAGGGCGCGCGCCGGAGCCGGATGCGATCGATGCCGATCCTGAACCGGCGGAAGGACGCGCCGCCTCGCGCCCGTCTGCATCCCCGCCGCCACGTCGCGGCGGTGGTGTGCTGGGCGGGATGGCCCTGGTGCTGGCGCTGGCCGCGCTCGGGCTGAGCGGCTGGCTGTTCTACCAGGCTGTTCTCGAGCCGGCCGACCCGCAGTCGTCCGTCGACCAGGCACGACTGGAACGGGTTGAACAGCAAGTCGACCAGCTGACCGCGCTCGAGCAGTCCGTCGGCAATCTGGACGCAGAACTGGCTGCGCTGGAGCGCCGGCAGGCCTCCGAGGACGAGCGCCTGGGCAGGATCGAGCAGCGTCTCGACAGCCGGGACGGGCAAATGGCGCCGTTGGAGCAGGGGCTCGGGCGGGTCGATGAGCGCACCGAAGCGCTCGCTCGACAGGTCGGCGAAATGGAACAGCAGCTGGCCGATCGGACGGCCGAAGCCGCCGAGCTGCGTCGGCGCCTGGAGGCCGCGGTCGAGCAACTGGACGCGCGCGGCGATCTCGAGCGCGAGGCCGACCGCGATCTGCGTCAGCAGATGGTCATGCTCGAGGCCGCCAGCCTGCTTCGGGTGGGCCAGGATCTGGCCGAGGTGCATGGCAATGTCGGCGAGGCCCGACGCGCGTTCGAACGGGCCCGGACTCGTCTGGAAGCGACCGAAAACGCGCGCCTGGATCCGGTGCGGCGCACCCTGGCCCGGGAGATCGAGGCATTGGCCGCTCACCGGGGTCCGGACCTCGACGCCGAACTCGCGCGGCTCGAGCGCCTGGGCCGCGAAAGCCGCGCCTGGCCGCTGCAGCTGCCGGGCGCCGAGCCGGAGGCCGCGGCGGCGGAGGAAGGCGAAGGCTGGCGGGGTCGAGTGGGTCGGACCCTGGCCAGGCTGGTGCGGGTGGAGAGCCGCGACGCGCTGGGCCGCGACGAGGAGCAGTTCGAGGCGGCACGCGAGGAACTGCGGCTGCGCCTGCTGGCCGCCGAACTGGCGCTGCTGCGCCGTGATGCCGCCGCGCTGGGGGTCCAGCTGGAAGCGGCGATGGATCTGCTCGAGGAGTGGTTCGATGGAGCGGCCGAACCGGTGGCGGCGGCTCGGCAGGAATTTCAGCGACTGGCCGGGCTGGATCTGAACCCGGATCCGCCGGCGCTGGGCGCGGCCCTGGAACAGCTGCAAGCGCGACTGGACGAGGCGTGAAAAAGCTCGTTCTGATCGTGGCGAGCCTGGCCGTCCTCGCGGCAGCCGCGCTGCTGGCGCCGCCGCTGCTGGAAGATCCCGGCCGGGTCGTGATCGACGTCGGCCGCTGGCGCATGGAGATGTCGGTGCTGGTGCTGGTCGGGCTGGTGCTGGCGCTTTGGATCGGCCTGGCCGTGTTGATCGCGCTGGTGCGGCTGCCGGGCAGGGCCGTGCGCCGGGCCCGGGCGGCGCGCAGTCGGCGCCAGCTGGAAAACGGTTTTCTGGCGCTGGCCGAAGGCGACTGGCCGCAGGCCGAGCGGCAACTGCAGCGCGCGCTTGATCACCGCCCGTCCACCGCCGGTTACCTGGCCGCCGCGCGGGCCGCCGAGGGTCGGGCGGATCCGGCCGGCCGCGATCGCTGGCTGCAGCTGGCCGACGCGCGCTTCGGCCGGCGACATTTCGCCACGGGCCTTGCGCGGGCGCGCATGCTGGTGGCGGAGGGGCGCGCGACCGACGCGATTCCGGTGCTCGAAGACCTGCACCTGAAAAAACGCACGCACCAGGGCGTGCTGCGGCTGCTGCTGCAGGCCTATCAGGATGCCGGTCGCTGGCGCGATCTGCGCCTGCTGACCCCGGCCCTGTACAAGGCCGATATCGTCGATGCCCGGCGTCGCGACGAACTGGCCGTGCACGCCGGCGTGCGCGAACTCGAGCAGACCGAGCACGTCGAGGCCCTGGAGGCGGCCTGGCGCGCCCTGCCCAGGCGCCAGCGGGCCCAGCGCGACCTGATCCTGGCCTACGCCCGCAGAGCCTCGGAGCTGGGGCGGTCGGAGCTTGCCGGGGCGCAGTTGAAACGCCTGCTCGACGCGGCGCCGGACAGCGACGCCCTGCGGGTCTACGCGCTGGTCGAGGCCGGTGATCGGCCGGGCCGGATTCGCGACTGCCGACGCTGGCTGGAAGCCCATCCCGAGCATGCCGGTCTGCACCTGGCGCTGGGCATGATGCTGCTCGATGAAAGGGAATACGACCAGGCGCGCGAGCACCTGGAAAAAGCCGTGGCGCGTCAGCCCGACGGTGATGCCTACGCCCTGCTGGGGCGAATCCTCGACCGTTCAGGTCGCCTGGAGGCCGCCACCCAGTGCTACCGCAACGCCCTGCGCATCAAGAGCGGTCGCGGTGTCGAGACCTTGCCGCCGCCCGAAGCCGGGGAAGGGAGCGAACTCGAGTCGAACTGACGGCGGCCGGAACCCGTGGCTGCGTCTGCGGTCGAAGCGAAGGACTCACAAAGGATCATGAAAGCCTGCCGAGGTCGATCGAGACTTGACGGCGGGCTGTTACAATTGCAATGTATGGAAACGGGAGTGTTGGATGAGTAATCAGCTTGTACCGAGCCATCTGCTGGCACCGGCCGGCACCGGCTCCCTGGATGCCTATATCCAGGAAGTGAACCGTCTGCCGGTCCTGAGTCTGGAAGAAGAGCAGGACCTGGCGCGTCGCTTTCGCGATGAAGAAGACCTGGACGCGGCCCGCCGGATGGTGATGGCCCACCTGCGCTTTGTCGTGCACGTCGCGCGCGGCTACGCCGGCTACGGCCTGGCCCTGGGCGACCTGATCCAGGAAGGCAACATCGGCCTGATGAAGGCGGTCAAGCGCTTCGACCCGGATCAGGGGGTGCGCCTGGTATCTTTTGCGGTGCACTGGATTCGCGCCGAGATTCACGAATTCATCCTGCGCAACTGGCGGATCGTCAAGGTCGCCACCACCAAGGCCCAGCGCAAGCTGTTTTTCAACCTGCGGCGGCAGAAGAAGCGCCTGGGCTGGCTCAACCAGGCCGAAGTCAACCGCGTGGCCGAGGACCTCGGGGTCAAGCCGGAGGTGGTTACCGAAATGGAGTCGCGCCTGTCCGGCCATGACATCGGTTTCGACCTGACCAACGATGATGACGATTCCTCCTACGTCGCCCCGGCGGCCTACCTGGAAGGTCTCACGGTTTCGCCGCACGATGCGGTCGAGGCCCAGGACTGGGAAGACCATCACCACAACCTGCTGTTCGACGGCATCGGCGATCTCGACGAGCGCTCGCGCGACATCATCCAGAGCCGCTGGCTGGTCGATCCGAAAATCACCCTGCAGGAATTGGCCAACAAGTACGGGGTCTCCGCCGAGCGCATCCGCCAGCTGGAGTCGGCCGCGCTGAAGAAGCTCAAGGCCCGCTTCGAGGCCTGACCGAGGTCAGGCTCCGGCCGCGCCCCGGTCGCGGCCGATCAGGATCGGCTCCGGTTCCAGGCGAACCCCGAAGGCGGCTTCGATATCGGAGCCGAGCGCGTCGATCAATTCCCGCACCTGACCGGCCGTGGCGCTGCCGCGGTTGATCAGCACCAGCGCATGGTGCCGATAGACCGCGGCATCCCCGACCGACCGTCCCTTCCAGCCACGCTGCTCGATCATCCAGCCGGCCGCCAGCTTGACCCGACCATCGGGCAGTCGCCAGTGCGGCAGGTCGGGGTGCTCGCTCAGGATCCGCTCGGCGACTGGTGCATCGATGACGGGATTTTTGAAGAAGCTGCCGGCGTTGGCCAGCCGGGCCGGATCGGGCAGGCGATGACGGCGCAGCCGGATCACGGCCGCAACCACCTCGCGTGGTCCCGGTGACCGGTTTTCGCCGGACCGCTCCAGTTCCTCGGCAAGACTCCGGTAGCCGGTTTGCGGCACGAAGCGATGCTGCAGGCGCAGGGTGATCGCCGTGATCAGAAAGCGTCCCTTGTCGCGATCCCTGAAGCGGCTGGCGCGGTAGCCGAAGCCGCAGTCGGCGGTCGGGATTTCGCGCAGGCGGTCCTGCTGCCGGTCCCAGGCGGTGACCGATTCGAGCACGTCGGTGAGCTCCACGCCGTAGGCGCCGATATTCTGGATCGGGGCGGCGCCGGTCGAGCCGGGAATGAGGACCAGGTTCTCGATGCCGTGCAGGCCCTGGTCCAGGCACCAGCGCACCAGCCGATGCCAGTTCTCGCCGGCCGCGGCGCGCACGCGGCTGAACGCCGGGCCGGCGCGCTCGACGGAAATCCCCCGCAGGCGGTTGACCAGCACCGTGCCGGGCCAGTCGTCGAGAAAGACCGTATTGGAGCCTTCGCCGAGCACCAGCAGCGGCTGACTTGCGGTCAGGTCGGCGAGCTGGTCGACGTGATCGAGGACGATCAGTTCGGCGGCGCGGGCCGGCAGCCGGAACGTGCTCAGCCCGTCCAGGCTCGCGTTGAGTCTGCGTTCAGGCTGCGGCACGGGGCGCGGTTGTGCCCCAGGCGCGGGTGCAGGCGCGGATCAGTCCGGGGCCTTCGTAGATGAAGCCGGTATAGAGCTGCACCAGGTCGGCGCCGGCGGCCTGCTTGGCGCGGGCATCGGCGCCGCAATGAATCCCGCCGGAGGCAATGATCGGGAAATCCGGTCCCACCACCTGGCGGGCGCGGCTCAGGATGCGGGTGGACGGCTCCATCAGCGGTCGGCCGCTCAGTCCGCCGGCCTCACCGGCGTTGGGGTGCCCTGCCACGCTGCTGCGGTCGAGCGTGGTGTTGGTCGCGATCAGTCCGTCCAGGCCCGAGCGGGCGATCACCTCCAGCGCCGAATCCAGCGCCGCTTGGTCCCAGTCCGGCGCGATCTTGACCACGATCGGACGGTACATCTCGTGCCTGGCCTCCAGCGCGGTCCGCGTCCGGACCAGTTCGTCGAGCAGTTCCCTCAAGGGGCCGGTGTCCTGCAGTTCGCGCAGATTGGGGGTATTGGGCGAGGAAATGTTGACGGCGATGTAATCGCACCAGGCATAGAGCTTTTCCAGGCAAATCCGGTAATCGCCGGCCGCCCGATCGGTGGGGGTGTCTTTCTGGCGCCCGATGTTGGCGCCGACGACGCCGTCGTAGCCGGCCCGCTGCAGGCGTTCGACGAGGTGGTCGACACCCTTGTTGTTGAAGCCCATCCGGTTGATGATGGCTTCGTGTTCGGGCAGCCGGAACAGGCGCGGCCGGGGGTTGCCGGGCTGCGGTTTCGGGGTCACCGTGCCGACTTCGATATGACCGAAGCCGAGCGCGCCGAGGGCGTCGATGAAATCACCGTTCTTGTCGAAGCCGGCGGCCAGCCCCACCGGGTTGGGGAACGCCAGCCCCATCACCTCGAGCGGCTGTTCGGGCCGGGTACCGGCAAGCAGGCGGCTCATGCCGGTCATCCGGCCGGCGGCCATCGCGTGGACGGCGACCTCGTGCGCGGCTTCCGGCGACAGCAGGAACATCCCTTTTCTCAGCCAGTGATACACGGTCCTGGGTCCCGGTTGCTTGCGCGACTAGAGATCGAACTTGATGCCCTGGGCCAGCGGCAGCTCGGTCGACCAGTTGATGGTGTTGGTCTGGCGGCGCATGTAGGCCTGCCAGGCGTCCGAGCCCGACTCGCGACCGCCGCCGGTTTCCTTCTCGCCGCCGAAGGCGCCGCCGATCTCGGCCCCGGACGTGCCGATGTTGACGTTGGCGATGCCGCAGTCGGAGCCGCGGTGGGAGAGGAAATACTCGGCGTTGCGCAGGTCGGTGGTGAAGATCGCCGAAGACAGGCCCTGGCGCACGTCGTTGTGCATCTGCATGGCCTCTTCCAGGGTCCGGTAGGAAATGACGTACAGAATGGGTGCGAAGGTCTCTTCCTGGACGATGTCCCAGTGGTTTTCGGCCCGGATGATGGTCGGCTCGACGAAAAAGCCCTCGCCGTCGATGGGTAGTCCGCCGGTCAGCACCTCGCCGCCGGCTTCGCGAGCGCGCTTGACCGCTTGCTCGAAGCGCTCGACCGCGGCCTGGTCGGTCAGCGGGCCCATCAGCGTGCCGGGCTCGAGCGGATCTCCGATCGGGACCTGCTGATAGGCCTTGACCAGGGATTCCGTGACTGCCTCGGCGATGGATTCGTGCACGATCAGCCGGCGGGTGCTGGTACAGCGCTGGCCGGCGGTCCCGACCGCCCCGAAAACGATCGCCGGAACGGCGAGCTTGAGATCGGCGGTGGAATCGAGAATGATGGCGTTGTTGCCGCCCAGTTCGAGCAGGCTCTTGCCGAAGCGGGCAGCGACGCGTTCGCCGACCATGCGGCCGACCGGGCTGGAGCCGGTAAACGACATCAGGGCCACGCGCTCGTCGTCGATGAAGCGCCCGGCCAGGTCGTGACCGGACTCCATGAACGAAGTGAACACCGGCGGGTAGTCGCCGTCGGCCAGCGCCTCGTTGACGATGTTCTGGACCGCCGCGCAGCACAGCGCGCCCTTCGGCGACGGCTTCCACACCGTGGCGTTGCCGCAGATCGCCGAGAGCAGGGCGTTCCAGGCCCAGACCGCAACGGGGAAGTTGAACGCGGTGACCACCCCGACCACGCCCAGCGGATGCCACTGCTCGTACATGCGGTGGCCGGGACGCTCGGAATGCATGGTCTTGCCGTAGAGCATGCGCGACTGGCCCAGCGCGAAGTCGCCGATGTCGATCATCTCCTGGACTTCGCCGTCGCCCTCGGGCTTGATCTTGCCCATTTCCAGCGCGACCAGGCTGCCGAGCGGGTCCTTGTACTCACGCAGCGCGTCGGTGATCCGGCGCACGGCCTCCCCGCGAGCCGGAGCGGGCACCATTTTCCAGGCCTCGGCGGCTTCCCGGGCGGTCGTGATCACGCGCTCGTAATCGGCCTCGGTGGCCGCGCTGATCCGGCCGATGACCTGGCCGTTGGCGGGATTGATGGCGTCGAAGGCGCGCTCGGCCGACGGCTGGGACCACTGTCCGGGGCCGAAGCAGGCGCCTGGCTGAAGATCGGGGATGCCCAGTCGGGCGAGTATTTCGTGCTGCCGGCTCATGCGATTCGAAGGCTCCTTGGCGTATTCAAAAGTCCCGGCCATTATCGCACCGCGCCGGCCGGACTGCAGGACCGCCCATGCTATTCTTGGCGGCGAAGCTTTAGAGTCGGGCACGCACGCTTCGATCCACGCAACACGAAACTAATCGATCGGGACGCTGTCCAGAACAGTGTCCCGATCGTCGGACAGCCGCAAGAAAAAGGCCAATGGGCGAACGGGAAGTTGATCAGCTGCTGGTAGAGCGGGTCCAGAAAGGCGACAAGCGGGCCTTCGACATGCTGGTATTGAAATATCAGCACAAGATCATCAGCCTGGTATCGCGCTACGTCTCGGACCATGCAGAGGCCATGGATGTCTCGCAGGAGGCATTCATCAAGGCCTACCGTGCGCTCAAGCGCTTTCGTGGCGACAGCGCCTTCTATACCTGGCTGTACCGGATCGCGATCAACACGGCAAAGAACCACCTGGTGGCGCAGAGTCGTCGTCCGCCGCAGTCGGATGTCGACGCCGGCGACGCCGAACAGTACCAGATCGATTCGCGATTGAAGGATCGCGCGTCGCCCGAACACGAATTGCTGCGGGAAGAGATCGAGCAGACCATTCATGATGCGATTGCCGAGTTGCCGGAAGACCTGCGGGTTGCCATCACGCTGCGCGAGATGGAAGGCATGAGCTACGAGGAAATCGCCACCACCATGGATTGCCCCATCGGTACGGTGCGCTCGCGCATCTTCCGGGCCCGCGAAGCGATCGACCAGCGGCTCAGGCCGCTGCTGGACAACAAGTGATACCGAACCACGAGAGCGATCATGACTGAAGCCAACCGAGAGCAGCTTTCCTGCCTGATGGACGGTGAACTCGAACGCCGCGGGCGCGATTTCCTGGTCCGACGACTGGCCGGCGACGCCGAACTGACCCATCGATGGCATCGCTATCACGTCATCAAGGCCTGCCTGCAGCGCGAGTTCATCGGACAGACCGGTCTTGCCGAACGGGTCGCCGCCGCGCTCGACGACGAACGGCCGCCGGTGCGCGATCAGACCGGGGTCGGTCGCTGGTTGAAGCCGGCGGGCGGAATGGCCATTGCCGCCAGCGTGGCCGTGGCTGCACTGGTCGGGATCAACTCCAGCGTTCTCGAGAAGGGTCCCGGCGAGCACCCCGCCGACCAGCCCGGCTTTGTCAGCCAGAGCACGTCGCTGGATCGACCCTTCAATCAGCCGCTGGTGCCGGTCAGTCTTTCCGAAACCTCTGCCGCAGACCGCCAGCGCATCAACACCTACCTGCTGCGTCACAATCAGGCCGTCGGCAGCGCGGGTTTCGTCTCCTACGTTCCGATCGTGGTCGGCGCGGGCAGCCAGCCCGGCGTGCCGGCCAGCGAACCGGACGCGGCGGCTGCAGGATCGCGGGGCCGCTGAGTTGATGCGCCCGGAGGCGAGCGGCCGGTTGGGTCTGATCGGCCTGGTGCTGATCGCGCTGTCGCTGGGCTCGGAGCCGACCCTGGCCGACGAGGAAGTGGGCGCGTGGCTGGACCGCATGTCCAGGGCGGTGGACTCGCTCAACTATCGCGGGACCCTGGTCCACATGCGCAATGGTCATGTCGATACCCTGCGCATCATTCATCGGGCCGACGAGGACGGTATTCGCGAACGGATTTATTCCCTGGACGGCCAGCCGCGCGAAATCCTGCGCGAAGGCAACCAGGTCCGGACCCTGCTCGAAGGCAACCAGCCGCTGGTGGTCCAGGGCCGGATCGGCGCGCGGCTGCTGCCGAATCTGCCGATCAACCAGCGCTCGAGTCCGATTCTTGCCTATCGCATGCGCTTTGACGGCACCGAGCGGGTGGCCGGCATGAACACCCGGGTGATCGAAATTCGTCCGCGGGACCGCTTTCGTTACGGCCACCGGTTCTGGCTGGAGGAGCGGACCGGCATGCTGCTGCGTTCGGCCCTGCTCGATCACTCCGGTCGCCACCTGCAGAAACTGACTTTCGTCGATATCGAACTCGGCGTTCCGATCAGCGATCGCGAACTCGCTCCGGCCATCGAGGTGCGCGACGCGCCGGAATCCACGATGGATGAACAGTCCGTCTCGCCGCCTGCGGGCGGATCCGACCTGCGCGAAGCCACCTGGACGCCGGCGCGATTGCCCGACGGCTTTCGCCTGGCCAACGTCGGCCGCGGCGTCGGCGCCGACGGGCGGACGTTCGAACACCTGCTGTTCAGTGACGGCCTGACCAGCTTCTCGGTGTACGTGGAAGAGGCTGGTGACCGGTCGGCGAGCGAGCGTATCGAGGCGATCGGCCCGGTCCATGTCTATACCGGAATGCTCGAACAGTATCGCGTCACCGTGGTCGGTGAAGTCCCCCCGGCGACGGTTGCCCTGATCGCCCAGCAACTGCAGCGGCGTCCGGCAGCCGGACAGGACCGCTGAGCGATTGCCTGCGCCATGACCCAGTCCGGACATGTCTGGCAGGCCGGCGTGGTGGTTTCGCGCACCGGGCCGTGGGTTCGGGTTCGCTTCGAGCCGCTGACTCACTGCGACCGATGCCTGCGCGGCGAGGGCTGCGGCGCCGGCGTGTTCAGTCGCCTGTTCGCCGGCCGCCGCGCGGAACTGCAGCTGACCACGGACCTCGACCTGGAACCCGGGCAGCCGGTGCGCGTGGGCCTGCCGTCGGCCGCGCTGGTCGGGCTTGCGGCCTGGATGTACGGATTGCCGGTCGTGGTCTTCATTCTGGCTGCAGCCGCGGCTGCTACGCTGCCTGCGCAGGCCGGGTCGCAGGATGCACTGGCGCTGGCTGTCGGCCTTGCTGCCGCCGCGACCGCCGTGGTCCTTGCCGCTCGGCGGGGACCGGCGACGCTGCAGCCCCGCCTCGAGGCGCTGCCTTCAGCCGGCGGATGTGCGCCGCTTGAATCGGACCCGGACTAGGGCCACATCAGGTTCCTGACAGGTTTCATAATCTATGGAGATCGCATGTTGAACAAATCACTGTCCGTATTTGCGCTGGCGCTTGCTCTTGCGCTGCCCCAGGCCTGGGCCCAGCCGGGCGAGGACTTCACCGACCTGGTCGAGGAGGCCATCCCGGCCGTGGTCAACGTGGAGACCATTCGCTTCGGCTCCCGTCCCACCCAGCGCCAGAACGCGCCCGACAATCCCGGCGAAGAGATTCCCGAGATGTTCCGGCGCTTTTTCGACTTCCCCTTCGGCGAAGGTCCGCCCGGCGGCGGCCGGCCGGACCGGCGCGGCGGTGGCTCGGGCTTCATCATTTCCGAAGACGGCCTGATCGTGACCAACCACCACGTCATCGAGAACGCCGACCAGGTCGTGGTGCGCCTGGCCGATCGGCGCGAGTTCGAGGCCGAAGTGGTCGGCTCGGACGCCCAGACCGACGTGGCCGTGCTGCGGATCGATGCCGAGGACCTGCCCACGCTGGCCTTCGGTAATTCCAGCGACCTGCGGGTCGGTGAGTGGGTGATCGGCATCGGTTCACCGTTTTCTTTCGAGCAGACGGTCACCGCCGGCATCGTCAGCGCCAAGGGTCGCACCCAGGGTCGCCAGCAGTACGTGCCGTTCATCCAGACCGATGTGGCCATCAACCGGGGCAATTCCGGCGGGCCGCTGATTCGTACCGACGGTACCGTGGTCGGGATCAATTCCTGGATCTTGAGTTCCGGCGGCGGCAACATCGGCCTGTCGTTTTCGATTCCGATCGAGGTGGCGCGCAACTCCATCGACCAGCTGCTGGAATACGGTCGGGTCTCGCGCGGCTATCTCGGCGTCGGGATCGAGGTCATCACCCGTGAAAAGGCCGACGCCCTGGGCCTGGATCGTCCGGCCGGCGCGCTGGTCAACCGGGTCGAGCCGGACAGCGCCGCGGCCGACGCAGGTATCGAGGTCGGTGACGTCATCGTCGAGTTCAACGGCCAGCCGGTGGACGTGTTCTCCGAGTTGCCGCCCCTGGTCGGCATGGTCCGTCCCGGCAGCGAGGTTCCGCTGGTGCTGTCGCGCTGGGGCGATGAGATCACCAAGGAGGTCACAATCAAGCAGCTCGACGAAGAACAGGCCATGGCCGGTGGTTCGCAGACGCCGGATCGCGAGCCCAGCAACGCCCTGGGTCTGGCGGTCGAATCCATCGATGCCGAAACTCGCCAGCAGCTCGGCGATCCCGAGGGCGGGGTGGTCATCAGCGGCGTGGAAAGCGACGCGGCCTACCGGGCCGGCGTGCGCCGCGGACAGGTCATCCTGATGATCAACAACCAGACCATCGCCGGAATGGATGATTTCAGGCGCATCGTCGAGGAACTGCAGCCGGAGCGTTCCGTCGCCCTGCTGCTGCACAGTCCGAACGGATCGACGACCTTCGTCGCCTATACGCCCGAGGCCGGTGACTGAGCGACGCGGCCCGGCGTTCCGGGCCCGCATGCCGCTATAATCGGTTCTTTGAGATACGCCGCCCCCGGCTCGGCCGGGGGCGGCGAAATTATTGGATCATGAGCCGCATCTCCCGAATCCGCAATTTTTCGATCATCGCCCACGTCGATCACGGCAAGTCCACCCTGGCCGACCGCTTCATTCAGCTCTGTGGCGGACTGACCGAGCGGGAGATGGCCGAGCAGGTCCTCGACTCGATGGACATCGAGCGCGAGCGCGGCATCACGATCAAGGCCCAGAGCGTCACCCTGAACTACGACAGCGACGCCGGCGAGCGATATCAGCTCAACTTCATCGACACCCCCGGTCACGTCGACTTTTCCTACGAGGTGTCCCGGTCCCTGGCCGCCTGCGAAGGCGCGCTGCTGGTCGTCGATGCCGCCCAGGGCGTGGAGGCGCAGAGCGTGGCCAATTGCTATACGGCGGTGGAGCAGGGCCTGGAGGTCATTCCGGTGATCAACAAGATCGATCTGCCGGCCGCCGACCCGGACCGGGTGCGCCACCAGATCGAGGACATCATCGGCATCGATGCCTCCGACGCCCTGCTGGTCAGCGCCAAGACGGGTCTGGGCATCCGCGAGGTGCTCGAGGCCATCGTTGCCCGCATCCCGCCGCCGATGGATGCCGAGGACGGTCCGCTGAAAGCGCTGATCATCGACTCCTGGTTCGACAACTATCTCGGCGTCAACTCGCTGATCCGGATCAAGCAGGGGCGGTTGACGCGCGGCGAGAAGATTCGCGTGATGTCGACCGGCGAAGAGCATCAGGCCGACCAGATCGGAATCTTCAGCCCCAAGCGCTCGCCGACCAACGAGCTCGGCTGCGGCCAGGTGGGGTTTCTGGCCGCCGGCATCAAGGAGGTCCACGGGGCCCCGGTCGGCGACACGATCACCCGCGCCCGGCAGCCGGCCGAGGCGCCGCTGCCCGGCTTCAAGCCGCTCAAACCGCGCGTTTTCGCCGGGATCTTTCCGGTCGACTCCAGCGCCTATCCGGACCTGCGCGAGGCGCTGGACAAGCTGCAGCTCAACGACTCGGCGCTGCAGTTCGAGCCGGAGACATCGGTCGCCCTGGGTTTCGGTTTTCGCTGCGGCTTTCTCGGCATGCTGCACATGGAAATCGTGCAGGAACGGCTGGAGCGCGAGTACGACCTCGACCTGATCACCACCGCTCCCACCGTGATCTACGAGCTCGAGCTGACCGACGGCGAGATCGCGACCCTGGACAACCCGGCCGGTCTGCCGCCGGCCAACAAGATCAGCGAGATCCGCGAGCCGGTCATCCTGGCCAATATTCTGGTGCCCCAGGATTACGTCGGCGCCGTGATCGGCCTGTGCGAGGAAAAGCGCGGCTCGCAGCAGGACATGCGCTTCCTCGGCGGCCAGGTGCAGCTGAGCTACGAACTGCCGATGTCGGAGGTGGTCATGGACTTTTTCGATCGCCTCAAGTCCTGCTCGCGCGGGTTTGCCTCGTTCGAGTACGACTTCGTTCGCTTCCAGGCCGGGCCTTTCGTGCGCCTGGATTTGCTGATCAACGGCGAACGGGTCGACGCCCTGAGCAGCATCGTCCATCGCGATGTCGCCGAGCGGCGCGGCCGCGAACTGGCCGAACGCATGCGCGAACTCATTCCGCGCCAGATGTTCGACATTGCCATCCAGGCCTCGGTCGGATCGCATATCATTGCGCGCTCGACGGTCAAGGCCTATCGAAAGAACGTCACCGCCAAGTGCTACGGCGGCGATGTCACCCGCAAGCGCAAGCTGCTGGAAAAGCAGAAGGCCGGGAAACGGCGGATGAAGCAGGTCGGACGGATCGAGATTCCCCAGGAAGCCTTCCTGGCGGTGCTGCGCACCGATAACGAAAAATAAAGACAGCGATTGCCCATGGACTACGCCCTGATTCTTACCGTCCTGACCCTGATCACCGGTCTGTTATGGCTGCTCGAGCGCTTCTGGATCCGGCGCCGGTTCGAGGAAACCGAGTCCGGCCCGGCCCACTGGCTGGCCAGCATCGCCTCGCTGTTTCCGATCCTGCTTTTGGTGCTGGTGTTTCGCTCCTTCCTGTTCGAGCCGTTCAAGATCCCGTCCGGTTCGATGATTCCCACGCTGCAGATCGGCGATTTCATCGTCGTCAACAAGTTTTCCTACGGTTTGCGCCTGCCCGTGCTCAACCGCAAGATTCTCGCCACCGGCGAGCCCGAGCGCGGTGATGTGATGGTGTTCCGCTTTCCCGAAGACGAGCGGGTCAACTACATCAAGCGCGTGGTCGGGCTGCCGGGCGATGCCATCACCTACCGCAACAAGATCCTGTTCATCAACGGCGAGCCGGTCGAGCAGGAATCCCTCGGCCCCTGGGAGGGCGAGGGCCTCAACCGCAACCCGCCGGGGCGGCAGCCGATCGAGCGGCTGGAGTATCTCGGCGAGGAGCCGCATTCGATCCTGGTCTTCCCGGACCAGCCCGACCGCGGCGTGCGGACCTGGACGGTGCCGGAGGGCCATTACTTCGTTCTCGGCGACAACCGCGACCAGTCGCTGGACAGTCGGGCCTGGAATTTCGTCCCCGAGCAGAACCTGGTGGGTCGCGCGACATGGATCTGGATGCACTGGGACTGCGGGCGCGGTTGCGTGGTCTGGGACCGGATTGGTGATAAGATTCAATAATCGTTAGCGTGAATGGGGCTCGGGACTGTGAAGGAGATCAAACACACGCGCGGCATGACGCTGATCGGGTTCATCCTGGTCCTTGCGCTGGTTTTGTTTGCCGCCTATCTGGGCATCAAGTTGGTGCCGATTTACCTGAATCACTTCTCGGTGGTCAGCGAAATGAAGGCCATCGCCGCGGAGCCGGGGGCGGCAAACATGCCGCCCCAGACCGTGCGGCGCAATCTCATGACCCGCATGGACGTCAGCTATGTCAAGCATGTCCGGCCGGAAGATGTTCGCGTCGAGCGCGGCGACGGCACCCGCCTGGTGGTCAGCTACGAAGTCGAAGAACACCTGATCGGCAACATCGATGCCATCATCCGTTTCCATCGCGTCGAGCCGCTCAGCAATTAGCGAGATCGACCAGCTGCCCGGTATCGCTTACCGGTTCCGCGATCCGTCGCTGCTGATTCGGGCCCTGACCCACCGCAGTTGCGGTGCCGGACACTACGAGCGCCTGGAGTTTCTGGGCGACAGCCTGCTCAACCTGGTCGCTTCCGACCTGCTCTACCATCAGCGAGTGCACGCCAGCGAGGGGGATCTCAGCCGCCTGCGCTCGCGCCTGGTGCGCGATGCCACCCTGGCCGAAATCGCCCGTGAGCTGGATCTGGGGCGCCACCTGCGGCTGGGGCAGGGGGAGCTGCGCAGCGGCGGTTTCCTGCGCGAATCCATCCTCGCCGATGTCGTCGAAGCCCTGATCGGGGCGGTCTATCTCGACGGCGGGTTCGAGGCGGCACGCCGGGTGGTGGCCGAGTTGATCGGCGAGCGCCTGGCCGGCCTGCCGGACGCCGAGCAGCTCAAGGACCCAAAGACCCGGCTGCAGGAACTGCTGCAGTCGCGCGGTCAGCCTCTGCCCGTCTACGCGATACTGGCTGAAACCGGCGCCGATCACGCCAAGCGTTTCCTGGTCGAGTGCACGGTCGAGGGTTTGATGGCGCCGGTCCGGGCCGAGGCGGCGAGCCGGCGCAAGGCCGAACAGGCCGCTGCGCGCCTGGCGTACCAGGCCATTGTCGATCAGGGCGCCGAACCGGATGCCGCCACCCGTGACTGAGCGCCGTTTCGGTCACGTGGCCCTGGTCGGACGGCCGAACGTGGGCAAGTCCACGCTGCTCAACGCCCTGGTCGGCGAACACCTGGCGATCGTCACGCACAAGCCGCAGACCACCCGTCATCGGCTGGTCGGCCTGGTCAGCGAGGCGCGCGGCCAGATCGCCCTGGTCGACACGCCGGGGCTGCATCAGCGTCGACCGCACGGCTTGAATCGCCGCCTCAACCGCACCGCGGTCGCGGCGCTCAATGACGTCGATGCCGTGGTCATGGTGGTCGATGCCGCGCACTGGACCGCCGAGGACGATCTGGTGGCCGATCGGGTGGCGCGCTTTGCCGGTCCCCGGCTGCTGGTTCTCAACAAGGTCGATCTGCTCGAAGAGCGGGGCGGACTGCTCGAAATGACCGCCCGGCTGGCGGATCGCCTGGCGCCGGCGGCGGTGCTGTACACCACCGCCAGCAAGGGCGATGGCGTGGCGGAGTTGCTCGACGAACTGTTTGCCTGCCTGCCGTCGGGCGAGCCGGCCTATCCGGAAGACGAGTTCACCGATCGGCCGGCGCGGTTCCTGGCCGCGGAGCTGGTGCGCGAGCAGCTGATGCTGCAGCTGCACCAGGAAATCCCCTACGGCCTGACCGTGCAGGTGGAGCGCTACGACCAGCAGGCCGGGCGACTCTGGATCAGCGCCCTGATCGTGGTCGCCGAAGACCGCCACAAGGGCATGGTGATCGGCCGCCAGGGCCAGGTGCTCAAGCGGGTCGGATCGCGCGCGCGTCGAGAGATGGCCGAACTGCTGGGGCAGCCGGTTCACCTGGAGCTGCACGTGCGCACGCGCGCCGGCTGGATCGACGACGAGCGCGCGCTCGACGAGCTGGGTTTTGCCGACTGAACCGTCTTGAGCCGGGTGGTCTCACAGCGTTGCTGGATTCTGCACCGGCGCCCCTGGCGCGAGACCAGCCTGCTGATCGAATTGTTCAGCGAGGAACATGGCCGGGTCGGGCTGGTGGCCCGCGGCGCGCGCGGCGCGCGTTCGGCCTGGCGCGGACTGGGCGAACCGTTCGTGCCGCTGGAATCGGAGTGGCTGCGACGCGGCGAGCTGGGCACGCTGGTCCGACTCGAACAGGTCGGCGAGCGGCCTGTGATGACCGGACGGGCCTTGTGGTGTGCGCTCTACGCCAATGAGTTGCTGCTGGCTCTGACCGGGCGCGATGAACCGCTGCCGGAACTGTTCTCGGCCTACGCGGATCTGCTCGGCAGGCTCGGTGCGACGGCCGCGCCGGCCGGGCCGCTGCGCGCGTTCGAGCTGGCCCTGTTGACCGCGCTCGGGGTGGTGCCCGACTTCGAGCGCGAGGCGCATTCCGGACTGCCGATTCGTCCCGAACGCCACTATCGGCTGGAGCCGGAAGCGGGCTTCATCGAGGCTGAGCCAGCGGCGCGCAACGTTTACGCCGGAGCCGCCATACTGGCCCTGGCAGACGGTTCCCCGGTCGCGGCCGAGCACCGTCGCCAGGCCCGCGACGTGACCCGTCTGCTGCTCGACCACCAGCTCGACGGCCGGGTGCTGAAAACACGAGAACTGTTCAGGAGCATGCAATGAACTCGCCTTTGCTTGGGGTCAATATCGACCACGTGGCCACCCTGCGCCAGGCGCGGGGTACGGTCTATCCCTCGGTCGTCGAGGCGGCCGCCGTGGCCGAAGCCGCCGGTGCCGACGCCATCACCGTCCACCTGCGCGAAGACCGGCGGCACATCCAGGACGCCGACGTGCGGGATCTCATCGGCCGGCTCGAGACCCGCATGAACCTGGAAATGGCGCTGACCGACGAGATGCTGGGGATCGCCGAAGAGGTGCGCCCGGCCGATGTCTGCCTGGTGCCGGAGCGGCGCGCCGAGCTGACCACCGAAGGCGGACTCGATGTGCTGGCCCAGCGGTCCCGGATCGAAGAGGGCTGCCGGCGCCTGGCGGCCGCCGGCATCCGGGTGTCGCTGTTCATCGACCCCGAACCCGAACAGGTTGCGGCCGCGCAGGCGGTGGGGGCCGCCGCGATCGAATTGCACACCGGCTGCTACGCCGATCACCAGGGAGAACGCAGGCAGCGCGAACTGGAGCGTCTTCGCCGAGCCGCCGCCGCCGGGCTGGCGGCAGGTCTGCAGGTCAACGCCGGACACGGCCTGCATGCCGACAACGTCGGGGCGATCGCGGCGATCGAGGGCGTGCGCGAACTCAACATCGGACATGCCTTGATCGCGCGTGCGCTGTTCATCGGGCTGGACGCGGCGGTGCGCGAGATGAAGCGGGCGATGCGGGCCGGCGTCGGTCAGGTCGGCGCCGTTTCCTGAGCGCGCAGGGCCTGGCGGGTGGCCTGGGCGGTGCGCAGGAAATCCACGTAAGCCCGGCCTGTCGACCCGTCTTCCGAGCGCAGAAGGCAGCGCCGCAGGGCGCCGCAGACGTGGTGGAGACGGGCCGCGCCGGCCAGACCGCAGGCGCCGCGCCACTGGTGCAGCAACTCGGCGGCCCGGTCGTACTGGCCGCTGCCGATCATGGCGTCGAGGGCTGGCAGTTTTTCGCCCAGTTCACGGGCAAACAGGCCGCGCATGCGGGCCGCGATTGCGGGGTCGCCGTTGGCCGCGTCCAGCGCCTGCTCCGGGACGATCAGACGCGTTTCCTCCGACCCGGTCTGCGGCAGCGATTGCGCCTGGATTTCGGGTA
>JAWLFD010000195.1:0-4367 GCA_041685745.1 Wenzhouxiangella sp. | reverse complement strand
GAGCGATCGCGGACCTCCTCGATTTCTTCTGCGGTCATGCCCAGCGCGCCGGCGATGTCGTCGGACATCAGCGCAAAAACGTGCAGCAAGACCAGCTCGGCGCCCATGCTGTCGGCCATTCGCGCAGCCACCCGGGCGGCCTGCAGGCCATTGTCGGAGCCATCGACGGCCACGATTATTTTGCGAAATCCACTCATGTTTTTCTCCAGCCCGTACCTGGGAAGCATGATGCCACGCCTCAGCGCTCGCGGCAGTCGACCGACACCACCGAACGCGTCTGCCCGTCATCGACCAGCGCGGTCAGGCGCCCGCCCCAGACACAGCCGGAATCCAGACAGGCCACCCGCTCGGTGATCATCAAGCCCAGCATCGCCCAGTGTCCGAAGATCAGCAGCCGGCCGCTCCAGTCGGGGTGGAGATGCTCGAACCAGGGACGGAACCCCTTCGGCGCCATGCGCGGATCGCTTTTCGCCTCCAGTGCCAGGCGCCCGCGTGCGTCGCAGAAGCGCATCCGGGTAAAGACGTTGGTGCTGGCGCGCAGGCGCATGTAGTGGGGCTGGCTCGGGCGCCAGCGGCGTGGGCGATCGCCGTACATATGCCGGAAGAACTGGTCCGGCTCGGTCGCCAGTGCATGCTCCAGCTCGGCCGCCCGGACGGCCGTCTGTCGAGGCCCCCAGCGCGGGTCGGTGCCGGCATGCAATAACGCCAGCCCTTTCTTTGCGCTGGTCCAGAACAGCGGCTGGCCGCGCAACCAGGCCAGCAGCTCCGCGCCGTCGGCCGCCTCCAGGATCGCGTCGAACTCCGGGTTTCGCCGCAACTGCGACGGTGCGTGACCGTGGGCATAGGCCAGCAGATGCAGGTCGTGGTTTCCGAGCACGGTCATCGCCGCATCGCCGCAGGAGCGAACCAGGCGCAGCGTTTCCAGCGACTCCCCGCCACGATTGACCAGATCGCCGGCAAAACGCAGACGATCCGCTGCCGGATCGAAGTCGAGACGGTCCAGCAGGCGAGCCAGCGCTTCGCGGCAACCCTGCACATCGCCGATGAAAATCTGGCGCTTCATTCCTGGCATTCTACCGAGCCACGGTCGGATGCGATGCTGATCACCACATCGGCCTGGCCGGGCAGCTGGTCGACCATCCTGTCGGCAACCCGCTCGCTGATCCGCTCGGCCTTGCTCACGCTCAGACCGGCATCGACGTGAATCCGGACATCGACGAAGATCCGCCCGCCCATTCGCCGCGAGCGCAGCTGGTCGTGAAAGCGCACGCCCTGAACGCCGTCTATGGTTTTCGACAAGGCCTTGAGTTCGCGGTTGGATAACCCGGTATCGACCAGCTCCGTGGCCGCCGAGCCGAGCAGGCTCCAGCCCACCCAGGCCAGCATGACTCCGACGATCGCTGCAGCCACGCTGTCCAGCCAGCGCATGCCCAGCATCGCTCCGGCCACCCCGACGATGACGACCACGGATGACAGCGCATCGCTGCGGTGGTGCCAGGCGTTGGCCAGCAGCAGCGCCGAATCGGTTCTTCGAGCCACGCGGACGGTGTAGTGATACAACCCCTCCTTGGCCAGCACCGAAAGCAGCGCCAGACTCAGGGCCAGCCAGCCCGGCGACAGCTGGCGGGCGGGTTCGAGCAGTCGACTGACCGAGTCGAACAGAAACGCCGCCCCGATCACGATCAGGATAAGACCCACGCCCAGCGTGGCCAGGGTCTCGATGCGCTCATGCCCATAAGGGTGGTTGTGATCGGCCTCGCGTGAGCCGAAACGCGCCGCAAGCAGCACCAGCAAGTCGCTGGCCAGATCGGACAGGGAGTGCACGCCGTCGGCAATCAGTGCCTGCGACTGGCCGGCAATGCCGCCCGCCACCTTGCCCGCCGACAAGCCGAGATTGACCACCGCACCGACCAGGGTGACGCGCCGTTTTTCGGGCCAGTGCCGACCGTCTTTCATTGCCCGAGAACTCCGCCCAGGCGGTGCAGGCTGACAAAGTGGAGCCGGTACGGGTTGCGTTCATCGGCCGGGCGCGCACGCAGAGCGGCCAGCTGCCAGTCCGCCCAGCGAAATTCGGGAAACCAGGTATCGCCATCGATCTCGGCGTCGATCAGGGTCAGCTCCAGGCGCTGGGCAAGGGGCAGGGCCTCGGCGTAGATCTGGCCGCCGCCGATCACCATCGCCGGGCCGCCACCGGCCACTTCGGCCAGCGCTGACGGGAGGCTGTCTGCCAAATAGACCTCCGGCGGCAGTTCGGGATGGGAACGGCTGATGACCACGTTGGTCCGGCCGGGCAGCGGCCGGCCGATGGACTCGAAGGTCCGGCGACCCATGATCACCGGGTGGCCCAGAGTGACCTCCTTGAAGTGGCGCAGATCGGCCGGCAGGTGCCAGGGCATGGCACCGCCGCGACCGATGACGCGACCGCGGGCCATGGCTGCAACCAGGGTCAGGTTCGCCGCCGCTTGTTGCCCGCTCGCGGTCGTCATCACACCGCCACGGGTGCGCGAATGGCCGGGTGCGGGTCATAACCGCGCAGTTCGAAATCCTCGTAGACGAAATCATCGAGCCGGCGACGATCGGGATTGAGGGTCATTTGCGGCGGCCGGCGCGGCGTTCGCTGGAGCTGTTGATCGACCTGGTCGAGATGATTCAGGTAGATGTGAGCGTCACCGAAAACGTGAATGTAATGCCCGGGCGACAGTCCGGTGACCTGGGCCACCATCAGCGTCAGCAGCGCGTAGGAGGCGATGTTGAACGGGATGCCCAGGAACAGATCGGCCGAGCGCTGGTAGAGCTGGCAGCTCAGCCGGCCCTCGGCGACGTGGAACTGGAACAGGCAGTGGCAAGGGGCCAGCGCCATCCGTCCGGCCTTTACGTTGGCCTGGGGCGAGATCGACTCATCGGGCAGATCGGCCGGATTCCAGGCCGAGACCACGTGCCGGCGCGAATCCGGGCGCTGCCGGATCTGCTCGACCACCTGGGTCAGCTGATCGATGGCCCGCCCGTCAGGCGTCGGCCAGGCGCGCCACTGAACCCCGTACATCGGCCCCAGGCTGCCGTGCTCGTCGGCCCACTCGTCCCAGATCGTGACGCCGTTGGCCCGGAGGTAGTCGAGGCTGGTCTCGCCGCGGATGAACCACAGCAGTTCGTGGATGATCGAGCGAACATGGATCTTCTTGGTCGTGACCAGCGGAAATCCCTGGTTCAGGTCGAAGCGCAACTGGTGGCCGAAGGAACTGAGCGTCCCGACGCCGGTCCGATCGGCCTTGCGAACACCGTGGTCGCGCACGTGGCGCAGCAATTCCAGATATCCCTTCATGCCGGCTCTCTCCGGATGTAGGCCCATCGCATCAGCCCCGCACCGGCCAGGATCATCGGCAACGACAGCAGTTGCCCCATGGTCAGCCAGTCGAGGGCCACGAAACCCAGATGGGCGTCGGGCTCGCGGAAGAACTCGGCGACAAAGCGCAGCGTCCCGTAGCCGGCCACGAACAGCCCGCCGACGGCGCCGGCCGGACGCGGCCTGGCCGAGTACCACCACAGCACGGCGAACAGCACCAGCCCCTCCAGGGCAGCCTGGTAGAGCTGCGAGGGATGGCGAGCGTACTCGTCCAGCGCCCCGGCCAGGTACTGCTGGTAAAGGGCCTCGGACCAGCGTCCGCCGCGCTCGATGGAATCGGGAAAGATAACCGCCCAGGGCACGTCGGTGGTCCGGCCCCACAGCTCGCCGCCAATGAAATTGCCCAACCGACCGGCTGCGAGTCCCGGCGGCACCAGCGGGGCGATGAAATCGCCGAGACGAAGGAAACCGCAGCCCAGGTGGCGCCCGTAGAACCAGATCACGACCAGCACCCCGATCAGCCCGCCGTGGAAGCTCATGCCGCCGTCACGCAGCCGGAACAGCAGTAGCGGGTCGGCCATCAGATCGGACAGCCCGTAGAACAGCACGTAGCCGATCCGACCGCCGGCGACCACGCCGACCACCCCCCAGAACAGCAGGTCGGAAACCTGGTCCGGCTTCAGCGGCGCATCGTCCCGGCCGGCCCGGATTCGTCCCAGCAGCCAGAACAGGCCGAACGCGACCAGGTACATCAGGCTGTACCAGTAGATTCCGAACCCGCCGATGGAAAAGGCGACGGGGTCGATCTGGTGATAGTAGTAGCTGCTGTCCATCGGGATCAGAAACTCTCCAGCACGCGGACCACCAGGCCCTTGAGATAACGGGTCACGGGGATCGCCGGCAAGATCGGATGATCCGGTCCCTGTTCGAGCCGCATGAGCACCTGGAGGTCGCGATCCACGTGGCGCGCGGCCTGCTGAATGCTGTCGACAAAACGTTCTTCGAATACGTGCGCCGAACACGAGCA
>JAWLFD010000194.1:0-4383 GCA_041685745.1 Wenzhouxiangella sp. | reverse complement strand
AATCGGCGGCATCCATACAGACGTGGGGACCGCCTCGGTACGATTTCAAGGTAGCAACCGGGCGTCAACGCGCCGGGCGGTCATTCCATTTCCTGCAGATGACGCCAGCGGTTGACGATGGTGCAGAACAGGCTGGCGGTGCGTTCGGTGTCGTAGGCGGCCGAGTGGGCGCGATCGCTGTCCCATTCCAGCCCGGCCGCGGCGACCGCGCGGGCCAGCACGGTCTGCCCGTAGGCCAGCCCGCCCAGGGTGGCGGTATCGAAGCAGCTGAACGGGTGGAAGGGATTGCGCTTGTAGCCGACCCGGGCGATGACGGCGTTGAGAAACGACAGGTCGAAATGGGCGTTGTGACCGACCAGCACGGCGCGCTTGCAGCCGGTCTCGCGCAGCGCCTGGCGGACCGGGTTGAGCAGCGAGCGCAGGCCGGTTTCCTCGTCGACGGCCGGGCGCAGCGGGTGGTCGGGGCGGATGCCGTTGAACTCCAGCGCGGCCTGCTCGATGTTGGCCCCCGGGAACGGCTCGATGTGGCGCACCTGGACCGGCGTCGGGTGCAGCCAGCCGTCTTCGTCCATCTCGACGATGCACAGGGCCAGTTCCAGCAGGGCGTCGGTGGCCGGGTTGAAGCCGCCGGTTTCCACGTCCACGACGACCGGCAGAAAGCCGCGGAACCGTTGCGCGATGGGCATCATCTGTGGATTGCCTGACCGTCAGGGTAGAATCGTTCTCCATGGTATCGGTTCGCGCCCTCGGCAAGGTGACGGAATGAAGTTTTTCTCGCGCGCGCTCATCGCGTCTTTGCTCTGCCTGCTGCTCGCCGGCGCCGCCCGGGCCCAGGTGCTGTGGTCGGTCCAGGGCCCGGACGGACAGCAGAACTGGCTGCTCGGCACCGTCCACAGCGAAGACCCGCGGCTGCTGGAGTTTCCCGAGGCGGTGCTCGAGGCGCTGGCGGCGTCCGACCGCCTGGCCCTGGAGCTGGTGCCGGACGCGACCCTGCTCGAAGTGCTCGACCAGGCCATGCACTACCCCGAGCCGCGCCTGGACCAGGTGCTCGAGGCCGGCCTGTACGCCGAGCTGGTCGACATCCTCGGGCAGAGCTACGGCATGGGCGAGCCGGTTGTCCGGCGTCTGCGCCCGTGGGCGGCCGCCATGACGATCTCGGTGCCGCCGCCGCAGACCGGGCTGTTCATGGACCTGGCCCTGTCGATCCGCGCCGGCGGCCTGGCCCTGGAGGTGGTCTCGCTGGAGCGGGTCGAGGAACAGCTGGCCTTTCTGGCCGACATGCCCGAGTCGATGCAGCTGAGTCTGCTCGAGCAGGCGATCGAGGATTTCGCGCGCCAGGATGCGATGTTCGAAGCCCTGCTGGGCAGCTACCTGGCCGGCGACCTGGAGCGCCTGGAGCGGGTCGCGCGCGAGCAGATGGCGGCGCTCGATCCGGCGCTGCGGGAACATTTCGAGCAGATCGGCATGATCGCGCGCAACCACACCATGGTCGAGCGGGCCCTGCCGTGGCTGGAAGAGGGCGGGCTGATGATCGCCGTGGGCGCCCTGCACCTGCCCGGCGAGGAGGGCCTGATCGAGCTGCTGCGCGCGCGCGGCATGACCGTCGAGCCGGCCCTGGGGCCTTACGCGCCGGATTCCTGAAGCAGCTTCTTTCGGCCCGGCCAGCGGCACAGGTCGACCACCGGGCACTGGGCGCACAGCGGCTTGCGCGCCTTGCAGGTGTAGCGCCCGTGCAGGATCAGCCAGTGATGGGCGTTTTGCAGGTAGGGCTTCGGGACCCGCTTGAGCAGCGCCTTTTCGACCGCCAGCACGGTCTTGCCGGGGGCCAGGCCGGTGCGGTTGGCGACCCGGAAGATGTGGGTATCGACCGCCATGGTCGGCTGGCCGAACGCGGTGTTGAGGATGACGTTGGCGGTCTTGCGGCCCACGCCGGGCAGGGCTTCCAGCGCCGCTCGGGTCTGCGGCACCGCTCCGCCGTGCTGCTCGAGCAGCAGCCGGCAGGCCGCGACCACGTTTTTGGCCTTGCTGTTGAACAGGCCGATGGTCTTGATGTAGTCCTTCAAGCCCTCTTCGCCCAGGGCGAGGATCTGCTCGGGGGTGTTGGCCACCGCAAACAGCCGTCGGGTGGCCTTGTTGACCCCGACGTCGGTGGCCTGGGCCGACAGGGTGACCGCGACCAGCAGTTCGAACGGCGTCGACCAGTTCAGCTCGGTCTGCGGATTCGGATTGATCTCGGCCAGGCGCTCGAAGAAGCGGACCCGGTCGGCGGCGTTCATGGCGGGCATGGCAACAGGCGGGCAATCCCCGCGCAATCGGTCAGGCCGGCAGAATAGCATCGGCGGCGGCGATATACTGGACGGGCACTTCCCGCTCCGGCCGCCGAGTCCGACGATGCCCAGCCCGCTGATCGAAGCGCTCCGCGACCCGGCCTGCTACCCGCATCCGGTCGAGCGGGTGGCCATGCTCGAGACCCATATTTCCTGGGTGCTGCTGGCCGGCGACTACGCCTACAAGATCAAGAAACCGGTGGATTTCGGGTTCCTGGATTTTTCCACCCTGGCGCGGCGCCGGCATTTCTGTCAGGAAGAAATCCGGCTCAACCGGCGCACCGCGCCCGAGCTCTATGTCGACGTGGTGGCGGTCACCGGCACGCCGGAGCAACCGGCCGTGGACGGGGCGGGCGAGCCGATCGAATACGCCGTGCGGATGCAGCGCTTCGACCCGGCCGACAGTTTCGACCGCCTGCTCGAAGCCGGGCGGCTGGAATCGGCCCGCGTCGAGGCGCTCGGCGAGGCCCTGGCCGATCTCCATCACCTCGCCGAACCGGCGCCTTCGGGCGCGAAGTGGGGCAGCCCGGACGAGGTCATCGGCCCCATGCGCGACAACTTCACCACCCTGCGCGAGCGCCTGTCGGATCCGGACCGGCTGCGGCGGCTGGCGAGCCTGGCGGCCTGGACCGAGGCGCGTTTCGCGGCCCTGGGCGAGACGATCCGGGCGCGCCGCGAAGGCGGCTTCGTGCGCGAGTGCCACGGCGACGTCCACCTGGGCAACGTCACCCTGTTCCGGGGTCGCACCACGCTGTTCGACTGCATCGAGTTCAGCCCCGACCTGCGCTGGACCGACGTCATGGCCGACGTGGGCTTCGTGGTCATGGATCTGCGCGAGCGCGGCGCCGGCGGTCATGCCTGGCGCCTGCTCGACCGCTACCTGGCCCGGACCGGCGACTACGAGGGCCTGGCCCTGCTGGCGTTCTACGTGGTCTACCGTGCGCTGGTGCGGGCCAAGGTGGCCGCCCTGGGTCTGGGCGATGCGGGCGATGCCGGGGGCGATGCGTCCATCCTTGCCACCATCGACAGCCACCTCGCGCTCGCCGACCGGGTCGCCGGGGAGCAGCGCCCGGGGCTGGTCCTGACCTGTGGGGTATCGGGCAGCGGCAAGAGCTTTCTGGCCCGGTCGCTGCTGGCCGACTGCGGCCTGGTGCGGCTGCGCTCGGACGTCGAGCGCAAGCGCCTGTTCGGGCTCGCAGAGGGTGCGCGCACCGACTCGCCGACCGGCGCCGGGCTGTACGGCCGCCAGGCCACGCAGCAGACCTACGCGCGCCTGCTGGAACTGGCCGGCGCGGTCATCGATGCCGGGCTGCCGGCCCTGGTCGATGCCACGTTTCTGGCCGCCGAGCACCGCCGGGCCTTCGCCGACCTGGCCCGGCGGCGCCAGGTGCCCTTCGGCGTGCTGGTGTGCACGGCCGACGAGGCCGTCCTGCGCGAGCGCGTGCGTCGGCGCGCGGCCGCCGGCAGCGATGCCTCGGAGGCCGACCTGGACGTGCTCGAAAAGCAGCTTCCCGGTTTCGATCCGCCGCCGCCGGGCGACTCGGTGGTCTGCCTCGATACCGCGGCCGCCGGCAGCGCCGAGCGCGCCCGCGCCTGGCTCGGGCGGCTGCTGTCAGGCCGCTGAGGGCGACGCCTCGGGCGCTGCGGCCGAGCGCGCTTGACCGATCAGGCGCTGGCGCAGCGCCACCAGCAGCCCCAGGCCGATGAACGCACCCGGCGGCAGCAGGGCGAGCAGCAGGCCGAAGCCTTCGGGCATCAGGCGCACGCTCAGGCCCGCGGCCCAGTCGCCGAGCAGCAGGTCGGCGCCGGCAAACAGCGTGCCCTGGCCGATCAGTTCCCGCCCGGCCCCCAGGGCCACCAGGACCAGCCCGAAGCCGATGCCCTGGGCCAGGCCGTCGTGCAGCGCGGCCAGCGGCGGCCGGCGCGAGGCGAAGGCCTCGGCGCGCGCCAGAATGGTGCAGTTGGTCACGATCAGCGGCACGAAGATGCCCAGCGTGCGGCTGAGTTCGTGCAGCCAGGCCTGCAGGCTCAGATCGACCACGGTGACCAGCGTGGC
>JAWLFD010000021.1:0-18036 GCA_041685745.1 Wenzhouxiangella sp. | reverse complement strand
GTTCAAGCGCCGTCAGGGCGCCCCGGGCCCGCGCATCACGCGCAAGGCCTTCGGCCGCGACCGGCGTTACCCGATCACCTCGGGCTGGCGCGACAGCGGCGGCCTGGCCGGCTGACCCGGTCGCTACAATGGGGCCTGGTCGCTCCCGGAATTAAGCCGATGTCCCCTCCCAGCCGCCACGCCAGCGTGATCGTCAAGGCGGCCGAGATCCTGGTGGCTGCCTTCGACGATTACAACGCCAGCTTCGCCGACATCACCCGGCGGGCGAAGCGGCGCTTCGAGCGCGGCGAGCGCGCCGGCATGCGGCGCGACTCGGTCGCCCGCCTGAACCTCTACGACCGCTCCGTCAACGAAGCCATTTCCCGGCTCGATCAGCACCTCGACGAACGCCTGTTCTCGCGCACGCTGTGGGTCGATATCCGCGCGCACTTCGAGACCCTGATCGACGGTCAGCTCGACGCCGAGCTCTACAAGACGTTTTTCAACACCATCAGCCGGCGCCTGCACAAGACCCGCGGGGTGGACCCGGCGATCGAGTTCGTCGCTCTGGACATCCAGCCCACCGACCGCATCACTCACCCGGTCTCGCGCCATACCTACGCCGTGGGCGGTGAACTGGAGCGAACCTTTCGCCGCATTCTGACCGACCACGGCTTCCGGCTGCCGTATCGGGATGCCGGTTCGGACGCGGCCGCCCTGGCCGCTCGCCTGGCCCGGGTTTTCGCCGCGGATGCAACGCCCGCTGTGCTGGCCATCGAACTGCTCGAGACCGTGTTCTATCGCGAAGGTCGGGCCTATCTGCTCGGTAGAGCCTTCGGCGCCGAGCGCTACGTGCCCTGTGTCATTGCCCTGTGCCGCAGCGCCGACGGCGTGTATGCCGACGCTCTCCTGACCACCCGTCGGCAGCTGAGCATCCTGTTCGGCTATACCTTCAGCTACTTCATGGCCGACCTGCCAACCGTGGGCGATGCCGTGGTATTCCTGCGCACGCTCCTTCCCGACAAGCCGATCGAAGAGCTCTACACCGTGCTGGGCCGGGCCAAGCAGGGCAAGACCGAGCGCTACCGGGCCTTCGTCCGCCAGATCAACACGCATCCGGAAGAGAAACTGGTCGAAGCCGACGGTCAGCGTGGACTGGTGATGCTGGTCTTTACCCTGCCGTCGTATCCGCTGGTCTTCAAACTGATCCGCGACCATTTCGCGCCGGTCAAGAAGTTCGGCCGGCGCCAGGTCATCGAGCGCTACCACCTGGTCTTTCGCCACGACCGGGTCGGGCGCCTGATCGATGCCCAGCAGTTCAGGGACCTGCGTTTCCCGCGCGAACAGTTCTCGCCCGAACTGCTGGCCGAACTGCAGGCAGAATGCGGCCGTAGCCTGCAGGCCGACAGCGACGGCATCACCATTCGCCACTGCTACGTCGAGCGCAGGCTGCGGCCGCTCGATCTTTACCTGGGCGAGGTCGACGAGCGAGCCGCGGATGCGGCCGTGCTCGATTACGCCCAGGCCATCAAGGACCTGGCCCGCTCCAACATCTTCGCCGGTGACCTGCTGCCGAAGAACTTCGGCGTGACCCGCTCCGGTCGGGTAATCTTCTACGACTACGATGAGCTCCGGCTGATGACCGAGTGCCGTTTCCGTCGTCTACCCCCCTCGCGCGACGACATCATGGAACTCAACGACGAACCCTGGTTTCATGTCGAAGACAACGACGTCTTTCCCGAACAATTCCCCCGTTTCATGGGCTTGAGCCGCGCTCATCTGGCGCTGCTGGAGCGCCACCACGCCGACCTGTTCGATCCGGTCTGGTGGCAGGAAATCCATGCAAGACTCGCCTCCGGCGAAGCGCTGGACGTGCCGCCGTACTCGGCCGAAGCGCGTCTGCACCCGGCCCCGAAACGCTCGTGATCCGTCGTCCCATCGACCATCTGGCGCTTTTTTTCAAGGGCGCGGCCATGGGCGTGGCCGATACCGTGCCCGGCGTGTCGGGCGGGACCGTGGCCTTCATCACCGGAATCTACGAAGAACTGATCCAGAGCCTGGCGCAAATCGGGCCGGCCCGGCTCAGGGATCTGCGCGAGCATGGATTGCGTCGGTTCTGGTACGAGATCAACGGCAACTTTCTGGCAGCGGTGTTCGCCGGCCTGCTGATCGCGCTGTTCAGCGTGGCCGAACTCATGAACTGGTTGATCAGCCATCACCGAGTGGTGCTGTGGGCATTCTTCTTCGGCCTGATCGCCGCCTCGATTCCGCTGGTGCTGGCGCGGGTGAGAGCTTGGCGCAACGGCTACCTGCTGTGGATCGGGCTAGGAATTGGTATCGGTCTGGGCGTGACCCTGCTCGGCGGCGGCCAGACCCCCGATGCGCTCTGGATGATTTTTGTGGCCGGGCTGATCGCGATCAGCGCCATGGTCCTGCCCGGTATTTCCGGCAGCTTCCTGCTCCTGATCATGGGCCAGTACGAAGTCATGGTGCGGGCGGTGGTGGAACGCGATCTGCTGATCATCGGGATTTTCGCGGGCGGTGCCGTGATCGGTCTGCTCAGCATTGCCAGGCTGCTTTCCAGGCTGTTTCGCCGCCATCATGATGCCACCGTCAGCCTGCTGACCGGCTTCATGGCCGGCTCGCTCAACGCACTGTGGCCGTGGCAGGCGAGCACCGACGGCCGGGGTGGATCGAGTGTTCACCTCGGACCTGGGGCTTTCGAGGCCGTAACCGGCCAATCGTCGGAATTGCCGTTGGTCCTGGTCGGATGCGTGGCCGGCGTCGTGCTCGTGCTCGCGTTTGCCGGACTCGATCGCGTGATCCAGCGCGACTGAATCGGCTCAGCCGGCGGCTTGTTCGTCGCAAGCGCCTTGCTCGATCCAGAGCATCAGCACCATGTGCGGAACGGTCAGTGCGGCCAGGCTGATGAAGAGCGTCTGCACGGCGATTTCAGGCAGTTTGCCGGAGGGCAGGAAGAACGCCGCGCCAAGCCCGGCCAGCACCAGCGTGGCCAGCGTGTACGCCACGGCCTGGCCGATCATGGCGCTGCGCTCCACCACTGGCGCCCGCCGGAACGTGGCGCGCAGGTGACGCGGACTGTGCAGCAGGCAGAAATAGAGCGCGAAATAGACCAGCGGGGGTGCAGCGAACGAGAGCATCGCAACAAGTGCCAGTTCGATGGCCACGGCACGCTCGTTGTTGTAGGCGGCCAGCAGGATGATCGGACCGAGCACGGCCATCGAGGCCAGCCCGACCAGCTGCAATCCCCTGGCCACGGCCGGCGCATTCGGGCCGGACAAGACGCTAAAGATCTCGCTGACGGCTTGCGGGTGGAACACGGCAGGCAGGCCTAACAGGGCGACACCGGCCCCCAGGCTCTGCCAGGCCGGAAGCGCCGGCCGCCAGTCGCCCGCAAAGTGCCAGGCACTGATGGAAAGAAAAAAGATCAGCGCGACGGCCGGAAAGAGCCACCAACCCGCGACCAGCACCAGGGCCAGCCCCAGGTAGGCGAGGTTGAATCCGATCCAGCCCAGCGGTCGCTCATACAGTCCTGCGCGCCGGGCAATCCAGGAGTCCAGGGCGCCGTGCGGCAGACCGAGCACGACCACGGCGACCACCAGCAGCGCGGCCTGCAGCGCGAACGGCAGCGCCAGCGAGGCCGGCCCCGATACCAGCAGCGCAACGCCCGCAGCCATCGCAAGCGCGAGCGTCTCCGGCGGCAAAACCTTCGCCGTGGATGCGTTCACGGTGCCGTCAGCGGCGTGGTGATGGACGGGCCTCGCCGCAGCAGCGTCTTCAGAAAAGGCGCCGGCGGCAGGCTGGCGATGACTCGAATGCTGTCAGCCCAGCCGGCCTGGTCGCTCATGAAGCGAATGAAAACCGGACCCGGAATGCCGCAGGCCATCCGCTCGAACAGCTTCGGCGCGAGCCGGGGCCGGTCCTTGACGACCTGCAGGAACAGTCCGTCCATGAAATGTTGCCGGGCCCCGTCGCGTGCCTGGGCGAGTGCCGGGCCGCCGTTGGCCAGGCTCGCGCCGCATTCCGCGGCCCAGCGCTGGATGCGCTGAAACCCGTAGCCCGAGGCCGCGCGCAGGGCGCCGCCGCCGGTGCCGGCCCGGACCACGCCTGGTTGGGGCTGTCCAGGCGGATGCGGCAGGCCCATGGGCAGCGTGCCGCGCTCGATTCTTTGCGTGCCGGCCACTTTCCAGCCCCGGCGCTGGAGCAGCATCTCGACCTCCTGCTCGAGCTGGGCTGGATTGACCAGGTTCGGCGAAAAACGGGTCACCTCGACCAGCCCGTGGTGGTGATCAAACGGAAGCACGTAGCTGAACTGCAGGCCGTGGCGATCATTTCGCATGTCGGTCATCAGTTCGACCGAAGCGGGTTCGAAGATGGCCGGCGAGGCGGTGTCGAGGCGGACCTCGCGACCGACGAAGCACTGATACAAGGGTGCCTTGGCCAAGCGCGAACGCTCGGGCGGCCGGGTGTCGACGACTTGCTCGGCCTGCAGCGTGCCGGATGTGGTTTCGACCCGGACCCTGCCGCTGCGACTGGTCAGTCGCCGGACGCTTTCACCCAGGATCAGGGCGATGTTCGGACTGGCTGCGATGGCGCTCAGCGCGCGCCGATAGAAGTCCAGGCTGTTGACATACTGGTACGACCAGCCAAGGGCCGCGCGCTCGTGGATGCTTCGATTCTGGCGAGAAAACCGCCACCGGTGCCATCGAGTCGAGACCAACCCGGGCGGCACATGATTGCCGTCGCGACCGTCCTCACGCGCCCAGAAGCACCAGCTGCGATCGTCGTGGTATTCCGTCCTGGGCTCCACGACGCCGACCCTGCCGGCGTAGCCCGATGCGGCCAGGCGCATGGCCAGGCTCAAGCCGGCGCAGCCGCCGCCCAGGATCAGTAGGTCGTAGTGCGCGGTGTGTGGCATGTAGTGGACTCCGTGTTCGCCGGCGCGCTTGGCCTGCTCGCGCGCTCGCGCTGGCGGGTCGGGTGAACCGGATCGATGCCGGACGGTATCCCGGGAAGCTGCCGCAGCAGAGTGGAGGCGGCAATGCGAAGCCGGGCGGGAGCTGCGACCACGGCGCGCCGGTCCCACGACCGGTAGCCGGCATCGGCGACCCGGTCACCGATTGCCCGATAGACCTGGGCGGCCACCGCGATTGAATAGCGACAGCGCGCGGGCAGGAACTTCAGTCCCGCCAGGCCGCTGCGATAATGGCTGTCGGCCAGTTCGAGGCAGCGCGCAGTGGCCTGCCGCAGGTCCTCCTGCCCGGCCGGGTCGGGGGACAGAACCTGGGCGGGCGTCATCGCTCCGAGCCAGGTCGCCGGCAGGTAGATTCGTCCCATGCCGGCATCTTCACCGACATCGCGGGCGACGTTGGTCAGCTGCATGGCGATGCCGAGGTCGACAGCGTGCGGGACGGCGTCCCGCTCGCGGGCCCCGAGGATGGTGCACATCATCAGGCCCACGGTCCCCGCCACGCCGTAGGCGTAGTCGATCAATTCGCCCTGGGTGGCGACGCGTCGGCCCTGCAACTCTTCGCTCACCGTGTCGATCAGGATCAGCGCGGGTTCGATGGGCAGGTCGGTATCGTTGGCCAGTGAGAGGAATTGTGCGCCGTGGACGCACCTGGCCGAGCGTCGGGCCAGGTCGTTTCTGAGCCGGATCAGTTCCCGGGCGGCGCGATCGCGATCCTGCTCGGTGTCGGCCAGGTCGTCGACGTGGCGACAGAACGCATACAAAGAGGCGGCCCGGGCCCGGATCGGACCCGGCAGGACCCGGCTGGCAAGGTGGAACGTGCGCCCGTGGTAGCGCAGCGTTTCCTCGGCGGAGGAACAGCGTTCGGAAACTGGCGAAGTTTCCACGAACAGGCTCATGACGGCGCCGCCAGCGGCACGGAAAACGAGCCCCGGGCTTGTCGATCGACTTCAGGCAACAGCCGATCCACGACCTTGGCCGAGCAAAGCACGCCGGGGAGTCCGGCGCCCGGATGGGTGCCGGCACCGACCAGGTACAGGTTGGCCGGTCCTTCGGCACGGTTGTGAAACCGGAACCAGGCCGATTGGCGAAAGATCGGAGCAATCGAAAATCCTGCGCCCTGGGGCGAAAGATAGTCGGTGGCAAAGTCTTCCGGCGTCATGAAGAAATCGGCCTTGATGTGCTGCTCCAGCCCCGGCAGGATGGTCGCCGACAGGGCCCGGACCATGCGTTCCTGCAGCCTGGGTCCCTCGACCGACCAGTCGATGCCGGCCTCCAGGTTGGGAACCGGCACCAGCGCATAGAAACTGTCGCATCCGTCGGGCGCGAAGCTTGCGTCGGTGGCTGTGGGGCGATGCAGGTAGATCGAAAAGTCTTCGGCCAGGATCTTGCGCTGGAAGATGTCGGCCAGAAGCTCCCGGTAGCGCGAACCCATCCAGATCGTGTGATGGGCCACGTCGGGATACTGGCGGTCGGTGCCGAAGAACAGCACGAACAGCCCCATGGATTTCCTGGCGTGGCGAGTCTTGAGCCGGGCTGAGACACGGCTGGCGCTTTTCGGCAGCATGTGCTCGTACAGGTGCGCCGGGTCGGCATTGGAGATCATGGCGTCGCAGCATCGCGTGCTGCCGTCGGCCAGGCGCACGCCGGTTACCCGGTCTCCCTGCGTGGAGATCTCTTCGACCGTGGTATTGAGCTCGACCCGGATGCCGACATCGTCCATCAGCTGGCGCAATGCGTCGACCAATGCACCGGTGCCGCCCATGGCGAAATGCACGCCGTGCGCGCTTTCCAGGAAGTGAATCAGCCCGTAGATGCTGGTTGTATCGAAAGGATTGCCGCCCACCAGCAGCGGCTGGATCGAGAAGGCCTGGCGCAGGTGGTCGCTTTTCAGGCGCCGGCTGACCATCTGCCAGACCGTGCGCCAGGCGCCCAGTCGGGCCAGGTGCGGGACCTGGCGCAGCATGAAGCCCATGCTGTGGAACGGGGCGTCGGAAAGTTGGGTGAAGCCGACGTCGTACAGGCGTCGGGAATCTTCCAGCAGGCGCTGGTAGCCGGCCACGTCTTCGGGCTGAATCCGGTGGATTTCGGCCAGCGTCTGCGCCATGCTGCCGCCGTAGTCGAAGCGCTCGCCGTCGGCGAACTCGAAGCGATACCACGGGTCCATGGGCACCAGTTCGACGGCATCGGAAAGCTTGCGTCCGAACAGGCCGAACAATTCCTCGAACAGGAAGGGGGCGGTCAGGACGGTGGGGCCGGCATCGTGCCGAAAACCGTCTTTTTCGAAAACCTGGGCGCGTCCGCCGAGCCGCGCGCAGCGGTCCAGCAGGGTGACCTCGTAGCCCTTGGCCCGGGCACGCAGGGCGGCCGCCATGCCGCCGAAGCCGCCACCGATGACGATGACTCGATTCATGGGTTCTCCTTGTCCGGCAGTTCCGTGCCGAAGAAAGGGACCGGCCCGAGTTCGTGCCCCGGGCGCGGTCCGTCCTCATCCACTGCAGTCGCCTGAGAGGATGCCGTGTGGCTGGCGTCTCAGGCCGTGGTCAGGCTCTGCGACTTGCGGAACGCGATCATGTAGATCAGGACACCGAAGAAGGCCTTGGCGACGACGTCGGCGATCGTGTACCCGACCTCGATGACCACCGTGGCTGTACCGCCATCCATCGGAATCACGAACGGCAGGAAGTAGACAACGGGATAAAAGCTCCACGAAAGAACCACGACCCAGCGCGCCAGATTGATCAGTCCGCGAACCTCGGTCGGTTGACCGTTGATCGAATCGGACAGGCCGACAAACAGGCTGTAGACGATGTACAGGAACGGAATCATCGAAAGCGCACCCCACACGAAGCGGGTGCCGTCAATGCCGCCGGAGACCTCGCCGGGATAGCCGAGCAGGATCATCAGCGCGGCGGCGCCACCGAGGGTGACGCTCTTGCGAACCGTCTCCGACTTGGTCAGGCTCATCACCAGGATCAGTTCCACCAGCAGCAGCGGAACGGTCAGCAGCCAGTCCACGTAGCGATAGGCCTGGTTGAAGGCCACGCCGGTCATTTCCACGGTGCCATCGACCACGGTGAAGGCGCTTCCCCAGCTGTCGAAAATGCGCAGGTAGTGGTAGCCGGCGATGAAGGTCACCAGTCCGGTGATGATGACGGCCAATTTGTACCGGGGCGCGATCTGCGACAAACCCAGCCAGTAAAACAGGGTGGCGGCCAGCATGGCGGCGACGCCGAACGAAAAAGCGTTGTAGATGAGTTGGTACTGTCCAAAGGATAAGCCTTCCATTTTCTTCTCCCGGTCGCGGTGCGAGGAAACGCCGGCCGGGCCCTGTCGTGTTGTGCGAAACCGGGCGCAGCCAGCTGAGTAGAAAGCCCGTGCGGAGCTTTCGAACGCGCAAGACTACGCCTGAAACGTGCAGGCAAGGTGAATATAACTATCTGAATTAGATGCTAAAAACGATCACATCAGTGAATCTTTCCTTCACTCACGTCATGATCTTCAAGCGCGGATTAAGATGACGGACTGTCCGGGTGCTGCAGATGGCGGTCGAGGAAGCGGGCCACCATCTCGTAGACATGCACGCGCTGGTTGGTCCCGGTGATTCCGTGTTTTTCGCCCGGATAGGTCATCAGGTCGAACGGGATGCGTTCTTCCTGCAGGGCCTGCATCAACACGGTGGAGTGGGTGAACAGCACGTTGTCGTCGGCCATCGGGTGGACCAGCAGCAATGGATCGGTGATCTGCCCGGCCCAGCTCAGCACGTTGGCCTGTCGATAGGCTTCCGGCTGGCCCCGGGGCGTGCCGAGATAGCGCTCGGTGTAGTGGGTGTCGTAGAGCGACCAGTCGGTCACCGGCGCCACCGCCACCGACGCGGCAAAGTCACCCGGGTTCTGGGCCAGGGCCATCAGGGCGAGGTAACCGCCGTAGCTCCAGCCGAAGATGCCGATCCGATCGGGATCCACGAAGGGCTGGCTGCGCAGCCAGTCCACGCCCACCATCTGATCGATGATTTCGATTCGGCCGAGTTCCAGGTAGGCCGCGTCCTGGAACGCCTTGCCCTGGCGCTCGACGCCGCGGTTGTCGAGGGAAAAGACCACGTAGCCCTGGCGGGCGAAGTACTGGTCGATCAGCGCGCGCCGTCCCCAGCTGTCGGTCACCAGGCGATGGGTCGGGCCGCCGTAGACGTGGACCAGTACCGGGTAGCTTGCATCCGGATCGAAATCGGCAGGTCGGATCATGCGATAGCGCAGCGGCTGGCCCTGGGGCCCCACCAGTTCACCGAATTCCGGTGCCCGGTGGGTGGCCCGAAAAGGCGCATAGGGGTGGTCGTCGTCGATCCGGTTTTCGACCAGCCAGGCCATGCGCTCGCCGTCGGCCGAGTGCAGCGACAGCTGCGGCGGCTGGTTGGTGCTCGAGAAGGTATCGACGTAGACGCGCGCAGCAGCGTCCATGGCCACCTCATGCCAGCCCGGCCGGCGCGAGATCCGGGTGACGTTTTCCGGCGTCCGGGTCAGCAGTGACTGGCGGTAGAGGTGTTTTTCCTCCGGCGAGACTTCCGCGCCGGTGAAATAGACCAGCCCCAGTTCCTCGTCCACGCCGGCCAGAGCGTCCACACCCCAGGCCCCCGCGCTCAGGCGCCGGATCAGTTCGCCGTCCAGGTTGTAGAGATACAGGTGTCGGAAACCGTCGCGCTCGGAGGACCAGATGAAGGCCGGCAATTCGCGCAGAAAGTACAGATCGTCGTGCAGGTTGATCCAGGTCTCCGAGGTCTCGGTCAGCACCGCGACCGGGGCAAGATCGTCCAGTGCGGCAATGAGCAGTTCGAGGGTCTTCTGATCGCGGCTCTGGCGCTGGAAGCTCAGGTGCTCGCTGTCGGGCAGCCAGTCCACGCGGGCAATGTAGATGTCGGGCTCGTCGCCCAGGTCGATCCAGCGGGTGGTGTCGTCGTTCAGGTCGCTCACCCCCAGCCGGTAGCTCACGTTGGGGGTGCCGGTAAACGGATAGCGCTGTTCGACCAGGGTGATGCGGTCGGCCTCGATCTCGTAGCGTCGGGTCGGTTCGATGGCTGATTCGTCGGTGCGCAGAAAGGCGATCCGGCGACTGTCGGGCGACCACCAGAATCCGCGCGAGCGTCCCATTTCTTCCTGGGCGATGAACTCGGCCAGGCCGTTGGCGATGACCTCGCCGCCGTCGTTGGTCAGGGCCCGCTCGGTGCCCGTCTCGAGGTCTGCCACCCACAAGTTGCGCTCGCGCACGAAAGCAATGTAGCGACCGTCCGGCGAGATGCGCGGATCGATGTCGGAAGCATCGCCGCGGGTGACCTGGCGGACCTGGCGATTGTCGTCTTCCAGGTCGAGCACGAAGAGATCGCCGGACAGCGGAAAGATCAGGAATCGGCCGTCGTCGGACCAGCGATACTCGACGATGCCGCTCAGGCCGGCGATCCGGGCGCGTTCGCGTCGCGCCTGCTCCTCGCTCGACGGTTCGTCCTCCTCGGCAACGACGCTTTCGGCGGCGATGAGCAGGCGGGTCTCGTCGTCGCCGATGTGGTACTCCCACAGATCCAGCCGATCGCGGTCCTGTTCCCCGGCGCGCAGAAACGTGACCCGGTCGCCGGCCGGCGAGAGCTCGGCCTGGCGCAGAGTGGCACCCGACAGGTCCGGCGAGGCGAAGATGCGTTCGATGGTCAGTTCAGGCTGTGAGAGAACGGTTCCGGGAAAGACAAGGGCGGCAAGGAAGACGGAAACGAAACGCGGCATGGAGGACGGAGTTTTCGGCGTGGGCGCAACCCGTTATTGTCGGCCCCTCCCTGGCGTTTGGCAAATGTCGACCGGGCTCGGCGCAGGGCGTTGCCTCAGCCGTGATCGTGCACTCTCAAGGCGGCCGTTTTTGTGGTGATGGTCTCCAGCCCATGGCCGTTCGGTCCGCGTTCGGAGCGATACAACAGCCATGAAAACAGCAGCCCCAGCGCGGCCAGGGCGGTGTAGAACCACATGCCCGCGGCATAGCCGTCCGGATTGTCGGGCGAGGCTCGGAAAGCGTCGTTGAGAAAGCCGATGACCGGCGGCACCACCGCCCACCCGAGCTGCTGGCAAAGGGTCATCATGGCGTAGGCCGAGCCCAGTCGCCGGCCGTCGACGATGTAGGCCACCGAGGGCCACATCACCGCCGGGATGAGTGAAAACACCGCGCCCAGGACAAGCATGACCAGCAGCAGGGTCAGCGGCACCGTGGCCGAGCCGACGAACGGCACGAACAACGGAATGTCGGGGCCGGCCGGCGCGTAGGTCACCAGCAGAAACAGTGGCAACATGACCAGCGAGCCGGCGGCCATGAAAAACGAGCGCTTTCCGACCCGGTCCACCCACAGGCCGAACAGGGGCGTGATCACGATGGCCGCCATCGGCAGCAGGCTGGACAGCAGGCCGGCCGTCTGGCGGTCCAGGCCGTGGGCCTGCTGAAAATAGTCGATGGCGAAGGTGCGAAACGGGAAGACGGTGGAATAGAACACCACGCACAGCGCCACGATGTACCAGTACGACGGGCTGAAGGCATACAGATCGCGCAGGCGCAGCTTCTCGGGCTCCTCGGCGGGTCCGAGCTGGTAGTGCTGCTGGGCGCGCTGCTCCATCATCCAGTACAGCATCGCCGCGGTGACCGTGATGCCGCACACCGCCGTGGCCAGCCACAGCGGGTCCTGCCAGTTGTTGTACAGGGGGGCGGCAAAACCGGTCGACCAGTCAGCCGAAGCCGAGCCCAGGCGCGAGATCGACAGGTTGAGCCCGAACGCGAAGCTCAGCTCACGCCCCTTGAACCACTTGGCCAGCGCGGTGGTCGCGGCCACGATCAGCGGCTCCGAGCCCAGCCCCAGCATGAACCGCCCGGCCAGGATGGTCTCGTAACGCGGCGTGAGCGCGGTCAAAGCGGCGGCCGCGAGACAGACCAGGGCGAACACGGTGATGGCTTTCTTGGTGCCGAAACGGTCGATGAAGATGCCCCCGGCCAGCAGCACCAGCAGGGCGGCGACGTTGTAGGCGGTCGAGAGCAGTCCGATCTGGCGGTAGCTGAAGTCGAGTTGTTCGCGCATCAGGTCGATGACCGGGCCAAGCGCGTCGTAGACGTAGTAATTGCCGAACATGGCCAGGCTGACGAACACCAGCACGGCCCAGCGATAGGCTGGGGGAGGAGGCGGCAGGGGGTCGAGACGGTGGTCGCGGTTCATGGACGGCGGCTTGCGCTAACAAGGCTTGTGAAGCGCGCAGTGTATACCGGCAGCGCCTGTCGGCGGAGACATGCCGCGGGTTCAGCGCAGGCGGTCGATCAGCTCCAGGGTGGCCTGGCGGGTATCGTCGATGGCCTCGAGCATGCGCTGCTCGGCCTCTTCGGCCGTGCCGTTTTGCTGGTCGAGCTGACCGACCGACTGGGCCCAGGTCTCGTGCAGGTCCTGGCCGCTGGCCGGTAGCGGCGACGGCAGGACGGCGGTCAGATCGCGGATGGCGGCCGCCTTGCCCCAGCCGGTGATCCAGGTCTGGGCGTTGCGAACCGGCACATAGGAATGCTCTTCGCGGCCGTGGAAGTAGCGCCGGTACAGGGTGATCTGCTGCAGGTCATTGACCTCGATGACGAGCTGAAACGCCGCCTGGCGCCAGTTGCGGTGGATCTCCGAGGTCTCGTTGCGCCAGGTGTTGTAACCCAGAGAGACCAGGGCGATGGCCAGGCTGATCAGGGCCACGCTGTGGCGGCGCAGCTGCGAGCGCAGCGAGTTGTGTTGCCAGCGCCGCGCGGCGCGGCGCTGGCGCTCGCGCATGCGACGCTGGATGCGCTGGCTGCTGAAGCGGGTGGTCGTCGGTCTGTTCATGGCTGGCGTCCGGTCCTCTATACGCCGTCGCGGTTGAGCAGGAAGTTGAGCAGGTTGTTCTGGAACATGACGTTGGTCGACAGGCTGCCGTGCTGCTCGCACAAGAACAGGGTGTGCTGGCTTCGGGCTTCTTTCAGCAGACCCTGATCGTCGTCGGCGGCGTTCCAGGCTTTGAGACCGTCGAGTTCTTCGGAGCGATGGAACACACGAGCCAGCCGCAGATCAGTTCCTTGCGCAACATGTTCAATCTCCCGAAAAGCCGAATCATCCGGCCCAGCAGACCGGGCTTTTCGGGGACTGCTCGCAGAGCGGCCCGGGCGGGCTCGTCAGCGCGGAACCAGGGTCATCCGGCTGACCGTGGTTTGTTCCACCGCTCTCCGGGACCAGGGCACGGTCCACGGTTGGCCGGCGAGGAAATCGGCCAGGAAGCTGTCGAAATGCGGGCTGAAGGGGTTGCCCGACTGGCCCATGGCCAGGGTCAGGGTGAACGCGTCGGGGTTGTCCCAGTCGAGCACGAAGCGCATCGAGGCCCCGGCCCGGGCCTGCCAGGTCGCGCTATCGGGATCGAAGCGGGCGAAGGCGGCGTTGAGGCTGGCGCTGTCGCCGCCGAACGGGAACGGACCGCGGCTCAAATTCAGCCAGCGATCGAGCAGCGCGGACTGGGCCAGGGGGTGGCGTACGTGCAGGGTCTGGATCTGGCCCAGCGGCCGGGCGCCGGCGCGCAGGGCGTCGTCGAGCGCCAGGGCGGCGGCCTGATCGGGATCGCGGGCCGCGAGGCCGGGGGCGTTTTCTTGCGCGCGCAGCCAGCGATCGGTGAGCGGGCGCAGGGTGCGCCAGTCGGGGCGATCGGACTGGCCTTCCTGATCGAACAGCGCGCGCGGCAGATAGCCCCACCAGCGCGCGAACAGGCCGGCGACATCGGACTGAATCCGCATATCGGCATCCCAGGCGCGCAGGTCCTGAGCGATCACGTCGCGCCCGCTTGCCTCGGCGGTCTCGGCCAGCCAGTCCTTCCAGGCCAGCGCGCGGTCGGACGTGCGGTCGAGCTGGAACCGGGTCATGTCGGCCTGGTCGAAGGCCTCCTGGCTTTCGAGCAGGTCGACCGCCCGGCGGATGCGGTCCTGGTAGTAAAAGCCGGGCAGGGGGTAAGGCCAGTCCGGCCCGGCGGCCAGGTTGTTGGCGTTGGCCAGCCAGCCCTGCGCCGGGTCGAGCGCGAACGGGCGCGCTGCCGGCGGGTGAAAGCCGCGCCAGTGATAGCGCGGATCGGCTCCGTCGAGCACGCGGAAAAACGCCTGATGGTCGCGCATCGGCACCGGCGTGGACTGAACGTAGCCGATGTGGCCATTGCTGTCGGAGTAGCTCCAGTTGACCGACAGCGCGCCCATGTCGCCGGCCGCGGCGCGAAACTGGTCGAAGTCTTCGGCCCGGTTGATCGCCAGTCCCTGGCGGACCAGCGGTGCGATCGGCAGCTCGAACCCGGCCCAGCGCAGCACCAGCACTTCGCTTTGGCTGGTCTCGATGATCTTGCCGAACGGGACGAAGCGGTAGGTCTGCGCCTGCGCCTCATCCTGACCGCGCACGGCAATGTGTTCGCGCCGCTCGATCAGTTCCATCCAGCCGTCGGGGCCAAGAACATGTTCGGGGCGGTCAGGGTTGCGCTGCAGGCGGTAGAGCTCGAAAAGGTCGACCGGGGCGACCGTGAACGCCCAGGCGATGCGGCCGTTGTGGCCCATGGCCACGAACGGCAGCCCCGGCGCGGTGACTCCGACCACGTCGAGGGTCTCGTCCGAATGCAGCCCGGCGGCATACCAGAGCCCCGGCGCGGTGTCGAACTCCAGGTGCGGGTCGGAGGCGTGCAGGGCCGCCCCGCTTTGCGAGCGCTCCGGGGCCACCACCCAGGTGTTCGAGGCCTCGGTCAGGCGCAGTGACGGGATCGAGGCAGTGCCGCTGCCGGTCAGCGTCTCCAGCCACGCGCCGGCCTCGGGACCGAAGCGGTCGCTGATGGCCAGGTAGGCGTCGCGAATCTGCTGGACCAGGGTCAGGGGATAAAAGGTCTGGTAGTAGGCGACGCTGAGCACGTCGGCTCGCGTCCAGGGCCTGGGCGTGTGGCCCAGCAAAACAAACTCCGGCGGCGGGCGATCGGCCGCGCTCATGCGCTGGTTGATGCCGGCGACGTAGGCATCGATCAGCGTGGCGGTTTCCGGGTCCAGTCGCGGCGGATCCTCGGCCACCCGTCGAGCGAAGCCGAAGCCCCGGTTCAGGATGTCGAGCTCCAGCGCGGCCGGGCCGAACAGCTCGGCCAGCTCGCCGGAGGCCATGCGCCGGATCAGCTCCATCTGGAACAGGCGCTCGCCGGCGTGCAGCCAGCCCAGGGCCACGAGAACGTCGCGATCGGTGCGGCCATTGATCCGCGGAATACCGCGATCGTCGAACAGGACTTCAACCGCGCCGGACAGGCCCTCGATGCGGACCTGGCCGTCGTAGGGCATCTGCGACTGGGCCAGCCACATCCGTCCGCCGAACCATCCGGCGGCGATCAGGACAACGACGCTGATCAGGCTGACCCAGAAGCTGCGGGCGAGGATTTTGGAGGTGTGGGTGCTCATGGGCGGCAAGAATAGCGGATCGCAGGCGCGGTGTTTGCCTATAATCCGCCCAGTTCATTCGCCGCCCAAGAGCCAGCCCCCATGCCCAGAGTTACCGAGATCAAGCGCGGTCAGGTTGTCGAACAAGACGGCACGGTCTACGCCGTGCGCCAGATCGACCGCTCCGCACCCACCGCCCGCGGCGGCGGCACCCTGTATCGCTTCAAGCTCGAATCCATTCCCGGCGGCGACAAGCGCGAGCTGACCTTCAAGGGCGACGACGTGCTCAAGGAAGCCGACCTGGTCCGGCGCTTGAGCGAATACTCCTACCGCGACGCCGACGGCTTCGTGTTCATGGACGGCGAGGATTTCAGCCAGTACGTGCTATCTGTCGACGACGTCGGCGATGCGGCCGACTACCTGCTCGAAGGCCAGGACGGAATCTACGTGCTGATCATCGACGACCAGCCGGTCGCCATCCAGCTGCCGCAGTCGGTGGTGCTGGAGGTGACCGACACCGCGCCGGTGATGAAGGGCGCGACCGCCTCGCGTTCGGCCAAGCCGGCCACGCTCGAAACCGGGGTCGACGTGATGGTGCCCGACTACATCACCCCCGGCGAGAAGATCAAGGTCAACACCGAGACCGGTGAATTCATGAGCCGCGCCTGATGGCCGGGCCCGACCCGGTAGACCCGCGCCTGCAGGCCCTGCGCGACGAGCTCGACGGGGTCGACGCCGGCCTGGTTGACCTGGCCGCCCGGCGCCAGCGCATCGTCGCCGAGATCGGCCGGATCAAGCAGGGCGCCGGCCGGCAGCTGCGCGATTTCCGGCGCGAGCGCGAGGTGCTCGACCGGGTGCGCGGCCGGGCCGAAGGCGCGGGACTTGATCCGGACGTGGCCGAGGACCTGCTCAAACGCCTGATCGACGCCTCGCTGACCCGCCAGGAACAGGATCGGGTGCGCGCGGCCGGGCGCGGCGAAGGCCGCCAGGCGCTGGTCATCGGCGGCGCCGGCCTGCTGGGGCAGTGGCTGACCGGCTTTCTGGATTCGCAGGGCTACGCGGTCTGCGTGGCCGACCCCGCGGTCGATCCCGGACTGCCGGGTAGTTATCCGGACTGGCGCCAGGCGCCGCTGGATGCCGAGCTGGTCGTGGTTTCGACGCCGCCGAAGGCCAGCGCGGTGATCATCGAGGCGCTGGCCGAACGCCGGGTGCCGGGGCTGGTGTTCGATGTCGGCTCGATCAAGTCGCCGCTGATCCCGGCGCTGCGCGCAGCCGCCCGAGCCGGTCTGAACATCTGCTCGATCCACCCCATGTTCGGCCCCGACACGCAGTTGTTGTCGGGACGCCACGTGCTGTTGATGGACGTCGGCTGCCGGGCCGCGGTCGTGGCCGCCGGGGCCCTGTTCGTCGACACCATGGCCGAGGTGGTCGAAGTGGCGCTGGAAGAGCACGACCGGCTGATGGCGCTGGTGCTGGGCCTGTCGCACGCGCTCAACATCGCCTTCTTCACCGCCCTGGTGCGTTCCGGCATCGAGGCGGACCAGCTGGCCGGCATTTCCTCGACCACGTTCAAGCGCCAACTCGAGATTGCTCGCGACGTAGCGGCCGAAAACCCGGATCTTTACCACGAAATCCAGCGGCTGAACGAACACGGCGGCCTGGCCCGGCGCGCGCTGGTCGAGGCGGTGGAGCTGCTTTCGGCGGCCAGCGACGCCGACGACGCGGGCGCATTCACCGACCTGATGCGGGAAGGGCGACGCTATCTTGAAGGCCTGGGTCGCTAAGAGCGCTTGTTCAGGCGAAATGCTCGTCGAGGTAGCGGTGGATTTCGGCCTCGACCCGTGATTCCAGCGCGCTGAGCAGGAACCCGAGCCGGGCCTTGACGTGGACGACTTCCTCGGTCACCGCGATCTCTCCATGCACCCCGAAGCGCTCGAAATGGATCGTGTCGCCGTCCCAGCCGTAGTCGATGGCGAACTTGTCGGACAGGTCGCGGGCCAGGTCGTCGGCGATGCCCTGGGCTTCCTTCAGGCTCTTGCTGTGGGGTTTGCGGATGTCGATGGCCATGGTTTCGCTACAGGGAGGTTTTCGGAGGCAGCAGCACGCTGGCCAGGATCATGCCGGTGGTCAGCGCAACGGCAATCATACCCGCCATCATGGCGGTTTCGATGCCCGAGACCACATCATCGGCCAGCAGCGTGGTCAGGCTGCGCAGGCCGATGCTGCCCGGCACGAGCAGGATCAGGCCCGGCAGGTGCATGATCGAGCCGGGCCGCCCGGTCAGGGTGACGAACAGGTTGCCGGCCAGGCCAACCGACAGCGCGCCGATGAAGGCGCCGACCACGGGTGCATCGATCAGCAGCCCGATGCGCGAACCGGCATGGGCAATCGCGCAGGCCAGCAGAATCCAGACCCAGTTGCGCAAATGCGCCTGGTTGAGCAGCATCAGCCCCAACGCGGCCAGGATCACGCCCGCCAGCGGCAGCCAGGACGGCGCGAGCGCGGTCGCGGGCAGGTCCAGCGGGCCGATCAGCCACTGACCGGCCAGTCCGCCCATGACAAGCCCCATGGCCAGCAGGGCAAAGACCATCAGCGCGTAGGCCAGACGCGAAGAGCCCGAG
>JAWLFD010000193.1:0-4397 GCA_041685745.1 Wenzhouxiangella sp. | reverse complement strand
AGCATTTTCTCCACGGGCAGGACCAGGACCGCGGAGGCCCCGGCGCGCTTGAGTTCTTCCAGGTGCTCCCAGAATACCTGCTCGGTGCAAACGGCATGTACGGCCACCTTGTCGCCCTGGCCTTCCAGGGTCAGCACGGTCGGTGATTCGGCCCCGGGCAGGATGGCCGAGATCTCGGCAAGGCGCGAGCGCGGGGCGTGCAGCATCACGTACTTGCTTTCGGCGGCCTGGCGCACCCCCTCGATCCGGGTCAGCAGGGTGCTGAGCAGTTTCTCGGCATCCGGATCCAGCGTCTCGGGGCTGCGGAACAGCGCGGCCTGGCTGCTCAAGACCTCGTCGGTGGCTTTGAGGTGATTGGCGCGCAGCGTGGTGCCGGTCGAGACCAGGTCGACGATGGCGTCGGCCGTGCCGAGGCTGGGGGCGATCTCGACCGCGCCCGACAGGGTGACGATATCGGCCGCCACGCCGTTGTCGTCCAGCCACTGCCGGGTCAGTTGCGGGTAGCTGGTGGCCAGCCGCTTGCCGGCCAGGTCGCCGGGGCCCCGGTAATCCAGCTTTTCGGGCACGGCCAGCATCAACCGGCAGTGGCCGAAATCCAGACGGGTGAGTGCATCGAGCCTCGCCTGCGGTCGCCGGGCGCGCGCCTCGAGCAGCTTTTCGCGGGCCACGTTCTCGCCGACGATGCCGAGCTGGCACACCCCCTCGAGCAGCAGGCGCGGGATGTCGTCGTCGCGCACCAGCAACAGGTCCACCGGCAGGTTGCGGCCGTACCAGAACAGCTTGTCCTTGGATTTGGCGAACGACAGTCCGGAGCGCTCGAGCAGGCTCAGTGACTGCTCCGACAGGCGGCCGGATTTCTGGATGGCGATTTTCAGTCTGGTCATGCTAGTCATCATTGGGTGTCTGCTTGATTCGTTCCAGGGCGAGGCGGTAGCCGCCGTTGCCGTTTTCGAGATAGCGCGCGACCCGGCCGATGGTGGTGACGCTGACGCCGGTGTGGGCATGGATTTCCCGGTAGGGCATGCCCTGGTCGAGAAACTTCACCACCCGCCAGCGATCCACCAGGGCCTCGAGCTCGGCCGGCGTGGTCAGGTCACGCAGCAGGGCTCGACACTCCTCGGGCGTGCGCACGGCAAGAAAGGCCTCGGCCAGGCTGGAGCGGGCGGCACGGTTGGCTTCCAGGTGTTGGGGGTCGCGTTGTTTCATTTCGTTAATGTATTAACACGCTAATACATTAGCACGAATATTGGGGAACAGCAATTTTTTCGGGTTCGGGGGGTTCGGGGCGGCTTGGTGAGGTGGCGTTCACTTGAAGAGGGTTTAATGGAGGGATGAAAAACCTGCTGCTTTTACTGCTTGCCGGCGTCCTGTCCGGCTGCGCTTCGACCTGGAACTCGCCGCCGCTGGAGACCGTCGACTCGGTCGATCTGGAGCGCTACATGGGCGAGTGGTACGTGATTGCCAACATTCCCTATATCGGCGAGCGCGGCAACGTGGCCGGGCGGGCGATCTACCGGATGCGCGAAGACGGGCGGATGGACGACATCTATCTGTACCGCGATGGCGACTTCGATCAGCCGGAGGAGCGCCTGGAGGGCGTGGCCTGGGTTGTCGATGAGGATTCCAACGCGCGCTGGAAGGTTCGCTTCTACTGGCCGCTGACCTTCGCCTACTACATCGTCGACCTGGACCCGGACTATCAGTGGAGCCTGGTCGGTCATCCATCGCGCAACTACGCCTGGGTCATGGCCCGGGAACCGCGCATGGGCGATGAGTTGTACGGGCGGCTGCTGGCGCGTTTCGACGAGCTTGGCTTCGATTCATCGGAGCTGAAGAAAGTACCGCAGTTTCCCGAACAGGTCGGTCAGCCCGGCTTCCAGTAACTCGGCCGCAACAGCCGGCCACCGCTTCACGACGACGGCGGCTGGGCCGGCGGCGTGCGCCGGCGAAAGCGCATTCTCAGGGTGATCCACAGCACGCCGCCGAGCACCATGCCGCCGCCGATCATCAGCCGCGGCCCCGGCCGATCGCCCCAGAATACGATCCCCAGGATGACCGCCAGCACCGGGACCAGGAGCAGATAAGGCGTGACCTTGTTGACCTCGTGGCGCTGGATCAGCCAGTAGAAGCCGCCGTGGCCGATGATCGAGGCGCCGATGGCCGAATAGGCGATCGCGGCCCAGATCGAAGGCCGGCCAAGCGCCTCCATGGATGGCAGCGGCCCCTGGCCCAAGAACAGCGCCAGCGCGCTCAGCAGCGGCAGCGAGAGCAGGGCATTCCAGGCCTGGAAATTGAGCACGCTGATGCCCTTGAGGCGGCGCATCAGCATGGTTCCCACGGCCAGAGACAAGGCTGCCAGCAGCACCAGCGCCAGCACGTCGAGCTGCGCGAGCACCAGCGGGTCCAGGCCCATGACCAGTACGCCGCCGAACGCGGTCAGGATGCCGGTGGTGGTCCGCCAGCCGATCCGTTCGCCGAGAAACAGCACCGCCAGCACGGTCGACATCGGCACGTAGACCTGCATCAGCAGGGCGATCGACGAGACATCGCTCGACCGGCTCAGGGCGATGAACAGCAGCGCGAAATGCACCCCGCCCATGGACCAGCAGGTCAGCAGCAGTCGCCCCCACTGGTCGCGCGCCGGGATCTTGAGCAAGGGCGCCAGCAGGATCAAAACCAACGCAAAACGGGTCACCGTGAAGCTCAACGGCTGGACCTGGTGGACCACCCAGGCCGCGGCGATGAAGTTGCCGGCCCAGGTCAGGCAGATCAGGCCAAGCAACAGAAAGTGGGACAGGGGCACGACAACCGATCGCTGCGGACAGGCCCGGCATTGTGCCTCAACGGTGGACCCATCTGACGAATCCCGGCATCCAGCGCCCATCCAGGTCGGTCGGTATTTCGGCGCACCCGGCCCGGGCATGCACCAGTTCCCGCTCAATCGAACTTTTTCGTGATCCAGTAACGGCTGGAGAAATCTTGGCACGTAACCTGCATTGATAGGGTGCTCACATACAAAAGGCAGTAGAACATGGGGAACCAGGAAAAAGATTCGGACGGTACGGACCGGGGCGAAATCCAGGCGCTGATGTGCAACGAGGTCCTGCAGGACTGGTTGCGTCACCTGGAGGCTCAGGCAGGCAGAGGGAGCGAGCTCCCCTGCGAGGCCGAAAACGCGCATCGACCGGATCCGATGCGCTGACCCGACTTACGGGAAGGGGGCACCCAAGGTGTCGTGCGGGTGAAACGACACCTCGCTCGTAGAAAACGACGAGCGTCCTGCACGAAGATGGCCCGGCCGATTCGGCCGGGCTTTTTCGTTGGCCGGCACACAGATATCCTGTGTCAAAGCGATTGCGGGTTGTTCGGTCCTGGCATCCGTTTCCGTCCCCTTTGCTGCAGCTATCACGAAAAGCGGTCATGATGCCCGCATGACGATCCTTCTCGCTTTTTTGCTGACCGCCCTGCTCATGACCGGCCTGTGGCTGTGGCAACGTCGTTCCGGTCGAGCCGACTGGGTGGATGCCTTCTGGGCCGGCAGCATCGGCGCGCTGGCGCTGTTCTACGCGGTGTTCGGCGACGGCGCCCTGGAGAAACGGGTGCTGGTGGTGCTGGTGGCCGGTACCTGGTCGTTTCGCCTCACCCGGCACCTGGCCGTGCGCCTGGCCAGTCATGCCGAGGAGGACGGTCGCTACCAGGCGATGCGTGAGCACTGGGGCGAGCGGGCGCAGTTCTGGCTGTTCGTGTTCTTCATGGGTCAGGCCCTGATCGCCTGGCTGTTTTCGCTCCCGGCCTGGGTGGTCGCCAACGACCCGTCGGCGACGATGAATGTCTGGGTGGTGCTGGGCGTGCTGGTCTGGTTCGTCAGCCTGGCCGGCGAGTCGCTGGCCGACCGCCAGCTGGACGCGTTTCGCAAGAACCCCGACAACCGCGGCAAGGTCTGCCGGGTGGGCCTGTGGCGCTACTCGCGCCATCCCAATTATTTCTTCGAGTGGCTGCACTGGTTCAGCTACCCGCTGATCGCCATGGGTGCGCCTTATCAGTGGCTGGCCTGGCTGGGACCGGTGCTGATGCTGCTGTTCCTGTACCGCGTCACCGGCATCCCCTATACCGAGAAGCAGTCGCTGAAATCGCGCGGCGATGCCTACCGCGAATACCAGCGCACCACCTCGGCGTTCATCCCCTGGCCGCCGAAGGACTGAGGGTTTTCCAATCAACTGCGTGGCCCAGTAGCCAAGCGGCGGCGAGTGATCGGGTGGGCCGGGTCGGCGTCGGCTCGTGCGACTTGTCCTGTCAGCAAGCGGCGCTTGCCGCCAGGATGCCCTGCGCTACTCGGGCCGGGCGGGGCTCGCCTCAACTCACTCCGGGCCTGTCGGCCCTGCGTTCAGACACACGGC
>JAWLFD010000192.1:0-4402 GCA_041685745.1 Wenzhouxiangella sp. | reverse complement strand
ACCGCCAGCGCCTTCACCGCCCAGATCGGAACGATGAAAAGCCGCGAGGAAATCGACGCCATCCGCACCCTGGGCCAGGACCCGGTCGTGCTGTTGGTGCTGCCCCGGCTGATTGCCCTGTTGATCATGCTGCCGCTGCTGTCGGTGGTTGCCACTCTGGCCGGCCTGGTCGGCGGCCTGTGCGTGGCGGTCTTCAATCTTGGCATTCCGATGGATCTCTACATCAGCCGGGTTCAGGAAACGGCGACTCTGAGCCACTATCTGACCGGGTTGTCGAAGGCGCCCATCTTCGCGATGGTGATCGCCCTGGTCGGCTGTCTGGAGGGCTTCAAGGTCGCAGGAACCGCCCAGTCGGTGGGCGAGCGCACGACCTCGGCGGTGGTCCAGAGCATTTCGCTGGTCATCATCATCGACGCCCTGGCGGCGGTGTTTTTCATGGAGATGGGCTGGTGAGCGGGGCGGTCATCCGGGTCCGCGGACTCAAGACCCAGTTCGGGACCCAGGTTGTGCACGAGGATCTGGATCTGGATGTGCAGCGCGGCGAGATTCTCGGCGTGGTCGGCGGATCAGGAACCGGCAAGTCGGTCCTGATGCGCGCCATTCTCGGTCTGCTTTCCCCGCAGGCCGGGTCGGTGGAGGTGCTCGGTGAAACCGTTACCGGTCGTCGCGACCCGGTCAAGCTCAGGCGGCGGACCGGGGTGCTGTTTCAGGACGGTGCGCTGTTTTCCTCGCTGACCGTGCTCGAAAACGTCGAGGTGCCGCTCAAGGAGCATTTTCCGGAGCTGTCAGCCGAACTGCGCGGGGAGCTGGCGCGGCTACGGCTGCGCCTGGTGGGTCTGGCCCCCGGCACCGGGGCGAAGCTGCCCTCGGAACTGTCCGGCGGGATGCGCAAGCGGGCCGGGCTGGCGCGGGCCCTGGCGATGGACCCGGAGCTGCTGTTTCTGGACGAACCCACGGCCGGACTCGACCCGATCGGCGCGGCCGCCTTCGATGAACTGCTCAAAACCCTGCAGCAGGCGCTGGGGTTGACCGTATTCCTCATCACCCACGATCTTGATACGCTGTACGCGATCTGCGACCGGATCGCCGTGCTCGGCAAGCGCCGCATTCTGACGGTAGGTACGCGCGAAGAGGTCGAGGATTTCGATGACGACTGGATCCGGGATTATTTTCATGGACCGCGGGCGCGGTCCGCCCGGGCCGCCCAACGCCGCGGAGGCGACTGATGGAAACCCAGGCCAATCACGTTCTGATCGGTGCCGTGACCTTGCTCGGTGCGCTGCTGGCCGTTGCCCTGGGACTGTGGTCGGCCAGCTACCGGGCCGACGCGGCCTGGCAGACATTCGAAATCCACTTCTCGCAGGCGGTCACCGGCCTGGCGGTGGGCAGCGTGGTCCAGTACAACGGCATCAACATGGGTGACGTGCGCGACCTTTACCTTGACCCTGACGATCCCAGCCGGGTGATCGCGCTGGTCCGGGTCGAGTCCTCGGCCCCGGTGCGCGAGGACACCACCGCCCGACTGACCATCAATGGTCTGACCGGGGTGTCTTTCATTCAGCTGCGCGGCGGAAGCGCAGACGCGCCGCCGCTGCAGTCCGACTCGGAAGACCCGCCGGTGATCGTGGCCGAAGAGTCGCCGTTGCAGCGCCTGCTAGAGCAATCCGAAGACATCGCGAGTGCCGCCAGCGAGGTGATGCTGCGACTGCTGGAATTCTTGAGCGAGGACAATGCCGCCCGAGTGGCCGGCACGCTCGACAACATCGATGCGTTTACCGTGGCGATGGCCGCGGAGACGGATCGCATCAGCGAAATCGTCGGTAGTTTCCAGCAGGGCAGCGCCCGGGTCAACGACACGCTTGCCGAGTTCAGCGAGGCGCTGACCGAGCTGCGCGCACTCATGGCCAACCTCGATCAGCGGGTCGATGATTTGATGCCGCAGCTGGCCGCCGATCTAGAGTCCAGCCTGGCGCGTTTTGCTTCGGCGTCCGAGCGCGTCGATCGAATGCTGGCCGAAAACGAGCGGGCCATCTCCGAATTCGGCGAAGAAACGCTGACCCAGCTTGGTCCGGCGGTGACCGAGCTGCGCCGGCTGATGCGTGATTTTTCTCGCCTCGGCAGCCAGTTCGAGCGCCATCCCGCCCGCTTTCTGCTCGGCGGTGAGCAGCCAGAGGAGTATCGCCCGCAATGAGCCTGCCCGATTCGATGTTCCCCAGTGTCCTGCGTCTGGCGAGTGCCCTGCTGGTCGCGTTGAGCCTGTCGGCGTGCGGCCTCGGCGGGCGATCGACACCGGTGACCATCGTCGCCCCGCAGATCGATCTGCAGCCGCAGACGCAGTGGGCCGAAGCCGACTGGGCGCTGCAGGTCCGGCGACCGGTGGCCGACCGTATGCGCGATTCGGAGCGGATCCTGATCCGAACCGGATCGTCGCGGCTGCAGACCTATCCGGCCGTCGCCTGGATCGACAACGCACCCGACATGCTCCAGGCGCTGACGATCCACGCGCTGGACGATTCCGGCCGCTTCGTCGCCGTCGGCCGGCCGGGCAACCTGCGCGCCCGCTTCACCCTGGCGACCGAGCTGAGGCGCTTCGAAGGGGTCGACGATCACGCGTCCGCAATGGCCGTGGAACTGGTGATCCAGTCGAACCTGATCGACCAGCGCAGTGGCGCGGTGGTGGCCAGCCGGACGTTTCGAGTGACCGAGCCGGCGCGCGGCAATCAGCTCGATGCGCTGGTGCCGGCCTTTGAGCGCGCGATCGAGCACTATTTCGACGAGCTCATCGAATGGTTGCTGGTCGAAGGTCGGCGCCACTAGGTTCCCTGTCGCTGATTCGCCGCGCTTGCGTTCCGGCTGCTCACGCCCGGCCGGCGGTTATACTCGGCGCCTTGCCGATTTCCCGTGGTGATTTTTGCTCATGAATCAGTCCGCCAGCCATAGCCTGGGCCAGCGGTTCGGTGCCTTCGTCGAGCGCGCCGGCCGCCGGATCCCGGATCCGGTCATCATCTTCATGGCCTTCTACCCGCTGGCCTTCCTGGCCACGGTCATTCTCGGCGGTCACCAGTTCGAGTCGATGGGCGCCGGTGGCGAGTCGGTCACCTACGAGATTCTGCCGATGTGGCAGGCCGAGCACGTGCGCTGGATTTTCGACAACGCCCTGTTGCGCAACTGGCTGGCTTTCGGCAACGGCGTGCTCGGCGTGATCCTGGTGGTCATGCTGGCCATCGGCATCGCCGAGAACTCGGGCCTGTTCGGGGCCCTGATCAAGCGCGCCGGTGCCTGGATTCCGCAGTCTTTGCTGCCGATGCTGCTGATGTTCCTGGGCATCATGAGTTCGATTGCCACCGACGCCGGTTACCTGGTGCTGATCCCGCTGGCCGGCCTGCTCTACGCCGGGCTGGGCCGCAATCCGCTGATCGGCATGGCCGCCGCCTTCGCCGGGGTGTCGGCGGGTTTTTCGGCCAACCTGATGCCGGGCACGCCGATCGACGTGATCATCGGCATGAACGCCCAGGTCTTCGCCGATGCTCAGGGCGTGCCGTTCACCACCGCCGAGGGCAGCCCGCTGCGACCGGCGACCATGAACTACTGGTTCATCCTGGCCTCGACCTTCGTCCTGACCCTGACCGGTTATTTCGTCACCCGGCGCTTCGTCGAGCCCAGGCTCGAAGGCCAGGACTTCGTCGTTCCGGAGGATCTGGACGCCGGCGAGTTCCGGGTCAGCGACGCCGAGCGGCGCGGCCTGCGGTTCAGCCTGCTGGGCCTGGTGGTTGCCGCGCTGATGATCGCAGGCCTGATCTTCGGCCCGCTGGCGTCGTTCGAAAACGAGGCCGGCCAGGTGATCCAGCCCTACATGGACAACATCATCCTGCTGATCTCGCTGTTCTTCGTGGTGGTTGGGGTGTTCTACGGCGTTGCTGCCGGCACGTTCCGGTCGGTGATGGACGTCGTCCGGGCCATGGTCAAGCAGATGAACACCATGGGCTACATCCTGGTGCTGACCTTTTTCAGCTACAACTTCCTGGGGCTTCTGAGCTACAGCGGCCTGGGTTCGTGGATCACCTACCTGGGCGCGCAGAGCCTGCTGGCCCTGGGGCTGCAGCAGTTCCCGGTGCTGCTGCTGGTCGGTTTCGTCCTGACCACGGCGGTGATCAACATATTCATCGGCGGCTTGACCTCGAAGTGGATGCTGCTCGGTCCGATCTTCATCCCCATGCTCTATTTCGTCAATCCGGCGATGACCCCGGATCTGGTCGCTGCCGCTTTCCGCGTGGCCGATTCGTCGACCAACATCATCACCCCGATGATGACCTACGCCGGCGTGATCCTGGCCTTCATGCGCAAGTACCGGCCGGACATGGGTTTCGGCGACATGCTGCTGATCATGCTGCCGTACTCGATC
>JAWLFD010000020.1:0-18146 GCA_041685745.1 Wenzhouxiangella sp. | reverse complement strand
CGGGCGTAGAGTCCGCTTTCGCGCATGAGCTGGTCGTGAGAGCCCTCGGCCACAACCTGCCCGGCTTCGAGCACCAGGATGCGATCGGCCCGGCGCACCGTGGCCAGGCGGTGGGCGATGACCAGGACCGTGCGATCGCGGCTGAGCTCGTCGAGCGCGGTCTGCACCAGGCGCTCGCTTTCGGCGTCCAGGCTGGCGGTCGCCTCGTCGAGCAGCAACAGCGGCGGCTGCTTGATCAGGGCCCGGGCAATGGCGATTCGCTGGCGCTGACCGCCCGACAGCCGCACGCCCTTCTCGCCCAGAAAGGTCTCATAGCCTTCCGGCCACCGGTCGATGAATTCACCGGCATGAGCGCTGCGGGCGGCCGTTTCCAGGAGCGAACGGGATGACTGGTCCACGCCGTAGGTGATGTTGTCGGCGGCCGAGCCGGAGAACACGATCACGTCCTGCGGGACGAAGCCGAGGCGAAGCCGCAGTTCGCGCAGATCGAGCCGGCGAAGATCGATGCCGTTGAGTTCGATGGCCCCCTCGTCCGGATCGTAGAAGCGCAGCAGGAGCTGAAACAGCGTCGATTTGCCGGCTCCCGATGGCCCGACCACGGCCACGGTTTCGCCGGGTTTGACCTCGAAGTTCAGCTGTCGCAGCACCGGCTCGTCCGGGCGCGAAGGATAGGCAAAGCTCAAATCCCGAACCGACAGCGCCAGCGGCCCCGGGGGGAAGGCGCTGGGGCGTTCCGGAGAGCGTATCACCGGTTCGATCGCCAGCAGTTCGGCCAGCCGCTCCATGGCGCCGGCGGCTCGCTGCAGCTGCGACCAGATTTCACTCAGGCTGGCGGTGGCACCCGCGGCGATGGCGGCATACATAACGAACTGACCGAGCTGCCCGGGGCTCATGCTGCCGGTCAGCACGGCGCGAGCACCCAGCCACAACACGAAAGTGATGGCACCGAAGGTCAGCAGGATGATCAGCACGATCAGCACCGTGCTCGCCCCGATCCGCCGCCTGGCCGCGGCCACGGCCTCCTCGACCGTTTGGTCGAAGCGGACCTGCTCCTTGCGTTCCTGGGCGAACGCCTGCACCGTCTGGACCGCGTTGATGGCCTCGTCGCCCAGCGCGCTGATATCGGCGATGCGATCCTGGGCCGCCCGCGACAGGCGCCGGACCCAGCGCCCGAGAACCAGCACCGGCAGGATCATGGCCACGATCAGCAGACCGATGATCCCGGCCAGGTTCGGCGCGGTCAGGATCAGGGCCACCGAGCTGGCGGCCAGCATGACGAGGTTGCGGATGCCGAACGAAACCGTCGACCCGACCAGGGTTTCGACCAGGGTGGTGTCGGTGTTCAGGCGCGACAGTACCTCGCCGGTCCGGGTGCGGGCGAAGAACTCCGGGCTCATGCTCAGGACCCGCTCGTAGACCGCCTTGCGCAGGTCGGCGACCACCCGCTGACCCAGCCAGCTGACCCAGTAGAACCTGAGCCCACCGCCTACCGCCATGACCGCGGCGGCCGCGAACAACAGCCAGAACCAGCGATTGATCCGCTCGAGGTCATCGGCCATGAAGCCGCGGTCGATGACCTGGCCGACAGCCAGCGGAATGGTCAGGGCGCCGGCGGCCGAAACGAGCAGGAACAGCCCGGCCAGGATCAGCTGCAGGCGATAGCGGATCAGGAACGGCTTGAGCGCGGTCAGCGAGGAGACCTTGCGACTGGTGGGGCGTTGAACGGCAGACTCTTGCATAAAAACGTCAGGGGTGATTGCGAAGATGACGGTTGCGCTGCCAGCCGGCCCAGAAGAACAAGGCCAGCCCCAGCCAGACCAGGCCGAAGGTCACGGCATGGTGCATTGTAAAGGGCTCACCATAAACGAACACGGCCAGCATGAACGTCAGGCTGGGCGCCAGATACTGCATCAGCCCGATGGTCGTCAGCGGCAGTCGCCGAACGCCGGCGGCAAACAGCAGCAGGGGCGCGACCGTCAGCAGTCCGGTGCCAGCCAGCAGCGAGGCCGAGACGGGTTCGGCCGGATCGAAAGACAGTCGGCCACCGTCGGCCAGCAGCCATAACCAGCCCAGCGCCAGCGGGCTGACGATCAGCGTTTCCCAGAACAGGCCGACCATTGGCCCCACTTCCAGACGCTTGCGGATTACGCCATAGACCGCGAACGTCGAGGCCAGACTGAGCGAAATCCAGGGTACCTGTCCGACCTGCCAGGCCATGTAAGCCGTGCCGGCAGCCGCGATCATGATCGCCAGGACCTGCGCCGGCACCAGCCGTTCGCGAAAGACCAGCAGACCCAGCAGCACCGACATCAGGGGATTGATGAAATAGCCCAGCGAAGTCGACAGCACCCGATCGGTGTTGACGGCGTGGACAAAGATCAGCCAGTTCAATCCGATCAGCCCACCCGTGGCGCACAGCGCCAGCAAGGTGCGGCCATCGATCCGCAGATGGTCCAGCACGCCGGAACCCTTGCGCAACAGCAAGACCAGGCCGAGCAAGACGACCGACCACACAACCCGGTGACCGATGATCTCATCCGGACGCACCTGGATCAGAAGTTTGAAATAGATCGGCGCCAGGCCCCAGATGGAAAAAGCCCCGAGACCAGCCGCCAGCCCGAGGCGCCGCTCGCGCTGCGCCGTCTCGAGGCTCACTGACGCGTCAGCGGTCCGTCGGAGATGGCATAACGTGGGCCCGCCAGGTTGCCGCTCAGCGCCACCTGACCGTCGAGACCCCCGGCGCCCAGCAATCGCGCGCTGCCCGACAGGTTGCCGGATGCATCGACCGACAGGCGCTCGAATTGCAGCTCCTCTGAGCCGTGGCGAACCCGCAGATCGGGAAATTCGATTCGCTCGGCGTAGGCGGCAAAGCGGCCTTCCAGGACATCGAAGCCGGAGTCAGCCGCTCCCCCCAGCGCCACCCGGAGCCCGCTCAGCGGCTCGACCCGACCGTCGAAGAAACGCAGGCTGCCGCGGCCCAGCATGCCCGTTCCGAGATTCTCCGCAGGCTCGAGGAGCAACTGACCAACACCGTCGGCCAGAAGCGGAAGGCCTGCCGCTGCCAGCGTCGCTTCGAGGTTATCGATCTCGACCTGCGCGCGCGCCGACAGCAGGCTGGCTTCGGCACCGGCGACCAGGTCACCAGCCAGTTCGATCGTTCCTCCCGGCACCCGGGCACGCGCTTGAGAAACGCGGGCCAGACCATCGGCGGCATTGATCGTGACCAGCGCATCCGACAGCGTCCACGACCCCAGGGCGAGACGTCCCAGGTGAGCGTCGAGATCGTAATCGTGCATCGCGGTCCAGCCCGCCAGCACCGTCAGCCATTGGCTTTTCTCGCCCATGGCCCGCCGGAGAACATTCGCATCCAGCGACGCGCCGGCCAGATTGACGCCGAAATAGGGACGCGGACCGGACCGGTAGCGGCCTTCAATCCGAGCCGACTGGCCTTCGACCACGAGTTGTCCCTCCCTCAGCGTCATCTCCAGCGGAGGGCGGGCAGAGAAATCAAGCGCGCCAGAGAGCTGGAACGGCAGCTCCGAACCCGCGATGCGTCCGTTCAGGCTCATGTCCGCCAGGCGAAAATCACCGCTGTCAGCTGGCAGGAAAAGCACGCCGGTGACGGTAACATCCTCGATCATGGCGGGCATGCCGATCGCACCCTCGAAAACCAGCTGCAGCGCCCGGTCGAACGCCAGACCGTCGAGTTCCATGCGCTCGACCGACACGGTCTGAAGCGACTCGGTCCCCAGGGTCCCGATCTGCAGGGCCAGATCCTCCAGCCGCAGCGGACCATCGACCAGTATGCCTGGCGCGCCGATGCCCTGGCCATGGTGCAAAAGACCCGAGAAGTTGTGCCCGCCGCCCTCGTCGAACAACAGATTCAGCCTGGCCTCGTGCAGCGAAACCTCCCCGGTTTCGACCCGACCCAGGATCAGCGGCAGCAGTCGAACTTCAGCCGAAACTCGCTCGGATTCCAAAAGGTCCAGGCCCTTGAACGCTTCGGAACCCGACAGCCGAACCTCGCCGGCCTCGATTCGCACGCGCGGGAAAAAACGCAGCGAAACGGCCCCGTCGATCTGGAGCTGGCGGCCCAGCTGGGTTTCCACATGGGCCGACAACAGCCGCTTCAGACGCCCCTGGTCGCCGAGCATGGCCATACTGGCCACGAACCCGGCCAGCATGATCGCCAGGCCGGCAACAAGAATGATCGACCGGCGCATCAGACCTTGTCCACGCAAAGCATCATGTCCGAATTGTAGCGAAAGCCCGGCTGTAACGAGAAAGGCCCGATCCGAAGATCGGGCCCTTTGTCGTCAGACCGGCGAGCGCAGCTTATTCCGCTTGCGCGGCCCCCGGGGCATCCGGCCGATCCACCAGTTCAACGTAGGCCATCGGCGCCTTGTCGCCGGCTCGAAAGCCGCACTTGAGTATCCGCAGGTATCCACCGGGCCGGGCTGCGTAGCGCGGTCCAAGTTCCTTGAACAGCTTGCCGACCGCCTCCTGGTCGCGCAAGCGCGCAAAGGCCAGTCGCCGACGGGCCACCGTATCCTCCTTGGCCATCGTGATCAGCGGCTCGGCCACGCGGCGCAGTTCCTTGGCCTTGGGCAGGGTGGTCTTGATCAGCTCATGGCGAATGAGGCTGGAAGTCATGTTCTTGAACATCGCCCGTCGATGAGACGAGGTCCGATTGAGCTTACGCCCTGCTTTGCGATGACGCATGAATAGTCTCCTTAGCTCCCGGGGCGGGCCAGGCTGGCCGGCGGCCAGTTTTCCAGCCTTGTTCCCAGGGACAGGTCATGAGAGGCCAGAACCGTCTTGATCTCGGTCAGCGACTTCTTGCCCAGGTTTGGGGTTTTCAGCAACTCGGTTTCGGTTCGCTGAACCAGGTCCCCGACGTACTGGATGTGCTCGGCCTTGAGACAGTTGGCCGAACGCACCGTCAGCTCGAGGTCGTCGATCGGACGCATGAGCACCGGATCGAAGGACTCCGGGCTGGCCACGTCGGCATCCTTCTCGCGCGCCACGAAGTCCACGAACACCGACATCTGGTCAACCAGGATCCCGGCGGCCAGCTTGACCGAATCCTCGCAACTCATGGTGCCGTTGGTCTCGATGTCCAGCACCAGCCGGTCAAGATCGGTGCGCTGGGCAACGCGGGCGCTTTCGACCGTGTAGGCGACCCGATGCACCGGACAATAGGAAGCGTCCAGCTGCAGCCGGCCGATCGGGCGCGTCTCTTCATCGTTGAAACGCAACGCGGTGGCAGGCTGATAGCCGACGCCGCGCGTGACCTTCAAACGCATGCTCAGCGAGGCATCCTTGGTCAGGTTGCAGATCACGTGGTCCGGATTGACGATTTCGATGTCGTGATCGAGCTGAATGTCGCCGGCCGTGACCGGCCCGGCTTCGCTCTTGCTGAGCGTGATCAGTGCTTCGTCGCGAGAGTGCATGCGCACCGCCACTTCCTTGAGATTGAGCAGCAGTTCGACGATATCTTCCTGCAACCCCTCGACCGAAGTGTATTCGTGGAGCACGCCGTCGATTTCCGCCTCGGTAATGGCGCTCCCGGGAATCGACGACAGCAGAACCCGGCGCAGGGCGTTGCCCAGCGTATGGCCGAAGCCCCGCTCCAGGGGCTCGAGGGTGATGCGCGCGCGACGGGGAGAAATCTCGTCGACCACGAGCCCCTTCGGCTTGAGCATGGTGCCGATCAGTTCGCTTATCTGGCCAGCCATCAAGTGCCTCTCTTTCAAATTCTTGCAGTGAGGAGACGCCGACGCGAAGCCGGCATCTCGAAATTACTTGGAATACAGCTCGACGATCAGGTTCTCGTTGATATCGGGCGGCAGGTCATCGCGATCCGGCGTTGCCTTGAACACGCCCTCCATCTTGTCGGCATCGATCTCGATCCACGCAGGTACGGTGTCGAGATCGCGCGCCATGGTGAGTGCTTCCTGGATGCGCAGCTGCTTGCGCGCCTTCTCCCGCACCGAGATCCGGTCGCCCGGACCAATCTGCGCCGAGGGGATGTTGCAGACCTGGCCGTTGACTTCGATGCCCTTGTGGGACACGAGCTGCCGAGCCTGGGCCCGGGTCACACCAAAGCCCATGCGATAGACCACGTTGTCCAGCCTGCCCTCGAGCAGCTGGAGCAGGTTCTCGCCGGTCGCACCCTTCTGCCGCGCCGCCTCCTTGTAGTAATTGCGGAACTGCCGCTCCAGGACGCCGTACATGCGCCGCAGCTTCTGCTTTTCGCGCAACTGCAGGGCGTAATCCGACAGGCGCTGACGACGGCTGTCGCCGTGCTGACCGGGCGGCTTGTCGAGCTTGCACTTGGAGTCGAGACCCCGTGCCGGGCTTTTCAGGCCGAGATCCATGCCCTCGCGGCGCGCTAACTTGCAGGTGGGTCCAATATATCTTGCCATGTTGCTCTCTGATTCGAATCGAAAGACCGCGCCCTAGACCCGGCGCTTTTTGGGTGGACGACAGCCGTTGTGGGGAATCGGCGTGACGTCGATGATGTTGGTGATCTTGAAGCCCACCGCGTTGAGCGAGCGCACCGAAGACTCACGTCCCGGCCCGGGGCCGTTGACGCGAACCTCGAGGTTCTTCATGCCGTACTCCTGGGCGACCCGGCCGGCATTTTCGGCGGCCACCTGGGCGGCGAACGGCGTGGACTTGCGCGAACCGCGGAAGCCGGAACCACCGCTGGTCGCCCACGACAGCGCATTGCCCTGCCGGTCGGTAATCGTGATGATGGTGTTGTTGAACGACGCATGCACGTGGGCGATGCCGTCGACAACGACTTGCTTGACCTTCTTCTTGCCCTTGCTGGTCTGCTGCTTGGCCATGAATGAACTTCCTTAACGAATCGGACGACGCGGCCCCTTGCGGGTCCGGGCGTTGGTGCGGGTACGCTGCCCGCGAACGGGCAGGCCGCGACGGTGCCGCAGGCCTCGATAGCAGCCCAGATCCATCAGCCGCTTGATATTCATCGCGACTTCGCGCCGCAAGTCACCTTCAACGCTCATGCCGCCAATGGTCTGGCGTAGTTTTTCCTGCTCCGCCTCGGTCAGATCGCGGACCTTGGTGGTCGGATCGATTCCGGTCACTTCGCAGATCTCGTAGGCCCGGGTCCGCCCAATGCCATAGATCTGGGTCAGAGCCACCCAGGTGTGCTTCTGTACGGGCAGATTGACGCCTGCGATACGAGCCATGCTTTGTTCTCCAAAAAACCTGTTGCGACAAATCAGCGCAAACCCGCAATTATAACGCGGTTCGCCCTGTCACTCAAGCCCGAATTCCGGGCCACGATGCGCCGTTCAGCCCTGGCGCTGCTTGTGCTTGGGATCGCTGCAGATCACGTACACCACGCCACGGCGGCGGACGATCTTGCAGTGACGGCAAACTTTCTTGACCGAGGCCTGAACTTTCATTGCATATACTCCAAAAGACCGCTTACGCGTTACGACCGGCGCACCGAACCGGCACGTCCGTAACCCTTGAGATTCGATTTCTTGAGCAGGCTGTCGTACTGATGCGACATCAGATGGGCCTGCAACTGGGCCATGAAATCCATGGTCACCACCACGATGATCAGCAGCGAGGTGCCACCGAGATAGAACGGCACGTTCCATCGCATGATCAGGAATTCCGGCATCAGGCAGACCGCCACCAGGTACAGCGCACCGACCGCGGTCAGCCTGGTTAAAACGTAATCGATGTAGTCGGCGGTCTGGCGACCGGGTCGAATGCCCGGGATGAAGGCGCCGGATTTCTTCAGATTGTCGGCCGTCTCGCGCGAGTTGAATACGATCGCGGTGTAGAAAAAACAGAAAAACGCGATCAGGCCGCCGAACAGCGCAATGTAGAGCGGCTGGCCCGGGGTGAGCTGCTGGGCGACGTTCTGCAGCCAGCTGACGCTCTCGTTCTGACCGAACCAGGTCGAAATCGTCGCCGGGAACAGCACCAGACTGGACGCGAAGATGGCCGGAATCACGCCCGCCATATTGACCTTCAGCGGCAGGTGCGTCGACTGGCTGCGGTAGGCCTGTCGCCCCTGGCGCTGGGCATAGTTGACCGTGATCCGCCGCTGGCCACGCTCGACAAACACGACGAAGGCAGTCACCGCCAGCGCCATCAGCAACAGGAAGGTCGCCGTGGTGATGCCCAGCTGACCGGTATTGACCAGTTCCAGCGTCGAACCGACCGCCGAAGGCAGCTCGGCCACGATCCCGGCAAAGATGATGATCGAAATACCGTTGCCGATGCCGCGCTCGGTGATCTGCTCGCCCAGCCACATCAGGAAGACCGTTCCGGCCGTCAGCGTCACCACGGCCGCCAGGACAAAGCCCGGGCCGGGAGCGATCACGACGGGCAGGCCGGCGCCGGCACCCTGGTTCTGCAGAGCCATCGCCACCCCGAAGGACTGAAACATCGCCAGCACCACGGTGAAATAGCGCGTGTACTGGGTGATCTTGCGGCGCCCCGCCTCGCCTTCCTTGCGCAGAGCCTGCAGCTGCGGGATGGCGTGGCTCATCAGCTGCATGATGATCGCCGCGGAGATGTAGGGCATCACGCCCAGGGCGAAGATCGAGAATCGACCCAGCGCGCCGCCGGTGAACATGTTGAACATGTCCACGATGGTGCCGCGCTGCATGTCCATCAGCTCGATCAGCGCCAGCGGGTTGATGCCCGGCACCGGGATGAAGGTGCCGAGGCGGTAGACCAGCAGCGCGACCAGCACCAGGAAAAGGCGCTGGCGCAGCTCTTTCATGCGCCCGATGCCGCCCAGCATTCCCGCCATTTGCGAGGCATTGGCAGACATTACTCGACCTTACCCCCGGCCGCCTCGATCGCCTTGGCGGCGCCGGCGGTCACATGCAGGCCGCGAACGGTGACGGCTCGGGAAATCTCTCCGGTGTTGATGATGCGCACCTTGCGGGTATCGTTGCGCACCAGCCCGGTTGCCTTGAGGGTCTCCAGGTCGATCACGTCGCCTTCCATGCCGTTGAGCTGGTAAAGGCGAACTTCCCGCGTGTGCCGATTGACCGCCGATGCGAACCCGACCTTCGGCAGACGGCGCTGCAGCGGCATCTGGCCGCCTTCGAAGCCGACCTTGTGGTAGCCGCCGGAACGCGACTTCTGGCCCTTGTGGCCGCGCCCACCGGTCTTGCCCAGGCCGGAACCGATACCTCGGCCGACGCGCTTGCGCTGGGTCTTGCTGCCTTCAGCGGCCTGAATGGTGTTGAGCTTCATGTTGAATTCCCGATAATGTTGGCGATGGACCGCTTCAGGCCTCTTCGACCCGAACCAGGTAATCGACTTTCCTGATCATGCCGCGCACGGCCGGCGTGTCTTCCAGCTCCACGGTGTGATTGATCCGCCGCAGGCCGAGCCCGCGAACGGTCTCGCGATGCTTGCCAATGGTGCTGTTGATGCTGCGCACCAGTGTCACGCGCAGCCTTGCCTGGTTGCTTTTAGCCATGATGTTCCAGTATCTCCTCGACCGGTTTGCCGCGCTTGATGGCGACCTGTTCCGGTGAAACCATCGCCTGCAGGCCTTTCAGGGTGGCACGGACCAGATTGATGGGATTGTTGGAACCAACGCTCTTGGCCAGAACGTTATGCACCCCGACCGCCTCGAAAACCGCGCGCATGGCGCCTCCGGCGATGACACCGGTACCTTCCGAGGCCGGCTGCATGTAAACCCGCGAACCGCTGTGGCGCGACTTGATCGGATGCCACAACGTCCCCTCGTTGAGCGAAATGCGGACCATATCGCGGCGAGCGCGTTCCATGGCCTTCTGAATCGCCAGCGGCACTTCACGCGCCTTGCCGTAGCCGAACCCGACTTTGCCTTCACCGTCGCCGACCACTGCCAGCGCGGTGAAACTGAACTGGCGGCCACCCTTGACCACCTTGACCACGCGGTTGACGGCTACCAGTTTCTCGATCAGGTCGTCCGTGCTGCTCTCTCTTGCCATGTTGAATACCGTTATCCCAGTTAAAACTTCAGACCGGCTTCGCGGGCTGCATCGGCCAGCGCCTTGATCCGTCCGTGGTACTTGAAACCGGAGCGATCGAAGGCAACGCCCTCGACCCCGGCAGCGAGGCTGCGCTCGGCAATCGCCTTGCCGACCGCCTTGGCCGCCTCGACATTGCATGTGCCCTCCAGCCCGGCGCGCAGATCCTTCTGCAGCGTCGAGGCGGCGGCAACGGTGTGCTCTCCATCCGGCGCGATCACCTGCGCATACAGGTGGCGACCGGAGCGATGCACCGTCAGCCGCGCGACGCCGGAACGCCTGATGCGCGCCCGGTTCTTGCGGGCACGGCGCAGTCTGGATTCATTCTTACCCTTGTTCATCATCTCTGGTCCTTACGCCTTCTTGGCTTCCTTCATGACCACGCGCTCATCGGCATAACGAACGCCCTTGCCCTTGTAGGGCTCCGGCGGTCGGAACGCCCGAATCTCTGCTGCGACCTGGCCGACCTGCTGCTTGTCGATGCCGCGCACCACGACCTCGGTCTGGGTGGGGCACTCGACGGTAATTCCTTCGGGGATGGAAAAATCCACCGGATGGCTGAACCCGAGCTGCAGGTTGAGGGCCTTGCCCTGCACCGACGCCCGGTAACCCACGCCGACCAGCGTGAGCTTGCGTTCGAAGCCTTCGCTGACGCCTGCAACCATGTTCGCGATCAGCGCCCGCATGGTACCGGCCATGGCCATGTCTTCATCCTTGTGCGGCTGGATCGAGACCACGCCGTCCTCGAAACTCAGGCCGACCGCCGGGTGCAGGACCAACTCGAGGCTGCCCTTGGCACCCTTGACCCGGACGGTCCCGTCGGACTCGCTGAATTCGACACCCGCGGGGATCGAAATCGGACTCTTGCCAATTCTAGACATCGTGCTTTCCTTCCAAAGTTTCAGGCATCAGGCGACCAGGCAGAGCACTTCACCGCCCTGGCCTTCCGCCCGCGCACGCGCGTCGGTCATCAGGCCGCGCGAAGTGCTGACGATGGCGACACCCAGCCCGTTGAGCACCCGCGGAATATCGTCCTTCCCGAAGTAACGGCGCCGACCTGGTTTGCTGAAGCGATCCAGGCGATCGATCACGCCCCGACCGTCGACGTATTTCAGTTCGATCAGAAGCGTGCTCTTGACGCCTTCCTGCTCGACGTGAAAGTCGCGAATGTAGCCCTCGTCCTTGAGAACGGCGGCAAGAGCGGCCTTGATACCGGATGACGGCATGCTCACGCTGCGCTTGCGCACCGCCTGGGCGTTCTTGATCCGTGCCAACATGTCGGAAATGGGATCGGTCATGCTCATGTTCGTTTCACTCCTTACCAGCTGGCCTTGCGCAGACCCGGCACGTCGCCGCGCATGGCCGCCTCGCGCAGCTTGTTGCGGGCCAACCCGAACTTGCGGTAATACCCGCGCGGACGCCCGGAAATCCGGCAGCGGTTGCGACCCCGAACCGGGCTGGAGTCTCGCGGCAGCTTGTTGAGCCGATGCATGGCGGACTGCTTTTCGTCGTAGTCCGCTTCCGGATCGGTAATGATCCGCTTGAGTTCGGCGCGCTTTTTCTCGAAGCGTTCGGCCAGTTTCGTCCGCCGCTTTTCGCGCTCTACCATTGATACCTTGGCCATAGCTGAATACTCCTTATCGAGCCCGAAACGGGAAGCCGAAAGCCTTGAGCAAAGCCAGGCCTTCCTCGTCGGTTTTCGCGGACGTGGTAATGGCGATATCCATGCCGCGAATCGAATCAATCTGGTCGTAGTTGATCTCGGGGAAGATGATTTGTTCCTTGACCCCGAGACTGTAGTTCCCGCTGCCGTCGAAGGACTTGCGCGGGATGCCGCGAAAATCGCGCACCCGCGGCAGAGCCACGTTCACCAGCCGGTCCAGGAATTCGTACATCCGACTGCGACGCAGCGTGACCTTGCAGCCAATCGGATAGCCGTCACGAATCTTGAAGCTCGCGACCGACTTGCGGGCCTTGGTCACGATCGGCCGCTGACCGGCGATCTTGCCCATGTCCGAAACGGCGTTCTCGATGACCTTCTTGTCGCCCACGGCCTCACCGAGGCCCATGTTCAGGGTGATCTTTTCCAGTCGCGGCACTTCCATCACGTTGCGATACCCGAATTCCTCGGTCAATTGACCGATGACCGTGTCGCGATAGTATTCCTGCAGCCTAACCATAGCTCTCATCCGCCCTTAAATATCGACGACTTCGCCGGTCGAGCGGAAAAACCGCACCTTCCGACCGTCTTCCAGAAACTTGAATCCCACCCGATCACCCTGATCGGTGGCCGGGTTGTACAGCATCACGTTGGACGCATCGATCGGCGCCTCCCGCTCGATGATGCCGCCGGGCTTCTGCGCCTGCGGATCCGGCTTCTGATGACGCTTGATCATGTTGACGTTTTCCACCAGAAGGCGAGCGTCCTTGAGGACTTTGAGCACGTGACCCCGCTGGCCCTTGCTGCGGCCCGCAATCACGATCACCTCGTCGCCCTTTCGTATACGTTCCATCGAAGTCTCCTTACAGAACTTCCGGCGCCAGCGAAACGATCTTCATGAACCGTTCCGAGCGCAACTCTCGCGTCACCGGCCCGAAGATGCGGGTACCGATCGGCTCGAGCTTGTTGTTCAACAGCACCGCGGCGTTGCCGTCAAAGCGGATCAGCGAACCGTCCCGACGACGCACGCCCTTGGCGGTGCGGACCACGACTGCGTTGTAGACCTCGCCTTTCTTGACCTTGCCGCGGGGAATGGCGTCCTTTACCGTGACCTTGATCACGTCACCAATGTTGGCGTAGCGACGCTTCGACCCGCCGAGCACCTTGATGCACATGAGTTCGCGCGCACCGCTGTTGTCGGCGGCCGATAACCTGGATTGCATCTGAATCATGCCGATATGCTCCGCTTACTGAGCGCGCTCGACCACTTCGATCACGGCCCAGGCCTTCGTCTTGGAGACGGGCCGGGTCTGCGCGATGCGAACGGTGTCGCCCTCGTTACAGTCGTTGTTCTCGTCGTGCGCATGCACCTTGCTCGAACGCCGGATGTACTTGCCATACAGCGGGTGTTTGACCAGGCGCTCCAGACGCACGGTCACGGTCTTGTCCATCTTGTTGCTGACCACGCGCCCGGTCTGGCTGCGCTGAACCCTGTTGTCGTTACTCATGCTGATTTACCCTGAAGCTGATTGAGCACCGTCTTGATGCGGGCGATGTCGCGCCGCACGTGACGCATTTCGTTCCGGTCGTTCAAGGTACCGTTGGCATGCTGGATGCGCAGACCGAACTGGTCCTTGCGCAGTTTCAGCAACATCTCGTTGAGCTCGGCGGCATCCTTTTGACGCAGTTCCGCGGCTTTCATGACAGCGACCTCGCAACAAATGTGGTCCTGACGCTGAGCTTGGCAGAGGCCCGGCGAAACGCCTCGCGCGCCACGTCCTCGCTCACGCCCTGAATCTCGTAAATCATCCGACCAGGCTGAATCGGAGCAACCCAGTACTCCACGTTGCCCTTGCCCTTGCCCATGCGAACCTCCACCGGCTTCTTGGTGATCGGCTTGTCGGGAAAGACCCGAATCCAAAGCTTGCCGCCACGCTTGACGTGACGGGTAATGGCACGTCGCGCCGACTCGATCTGACGGGCCGTCAGAAAGCCGCGCGTGGTTGCCTGGAGACCGAACTCGCCGAAGCTGACCCGGTTTCCCACCAGCGCCAGGCCGCGATTGCGTCCCTTTTGCTGCTTTCGGAATTTCGTACGTTTCGGCTGCAGCATGATTAACTCTCCTTGCGACCGCCTCGTCCGGCGGCTTTATCGGTACTGCCTTCGGCGTGCAGATCGAAGACGTCGCCCTTGTAGACCCAGACCTTGATGCCGATGACGCCGTAGGTGGTGGCCGCCTCGGCCACGCCGTAATCAACGTCGGCGCGCAAGGTGTGCAGGGGGACCCGCCCCTCGCGATACCATTCGGTGCGCGCGATGTCGGCACCGTTGAGGCGCCCGCCGACCTGGACCTTGATGCCCAGCGCGCCCAGCCGCATGGCGTTGCCCACGGCCCGCTTCATCGCTCGCCGGAACATCACCCGGCGTTCGAGCTGCTGGGCAATGCTTTCGGCAACGAGCTTGGCGTCGAGCTCCGGCTTGCGGATTTCATTGACCCGAATGTTGGTCGGCACGCCCATGATCCGCCCGACTTCGCGCCGGAGCTTCTCGATATCTTCGCCTTTCTTGCCGATGACGATGCCCGGCCGAGCCGTGTGCACCGTGATCTCCGCCGACTTGGCGGGACGCTCGATCTGAATGTGGCTGACTGCCGCGTGCGCCAGTACCTTGTTGAGATAGGCGCGCGCCTTCAGATCGCTATTGAGGTAGTCGGCGAACTCCTCACCTTCGGCATACCACTTGGCAGACCAGTCCTTGGAGATGCCTAAGCGAATACCGTTTGGATGTACCTTTTGACCCATGGTTTGTCCTTAACTCTCTGCCAGCACGACGGTGATATGGCTGCTACGCTTGAGGATGCGCGTATAGCGACCCTTGGCACGCGCACGGCCGCGCTTCATCGTCGGCCCCTCGTCGACCCAGATGCGGTCGACCTTCAATTCATCGATGTCCGCGCCGACGTTGTGCTCGGCATTGGCGACCGCCGAAAGCAGTACCTTGCGAACGATCTGCGCCGCCTTCTTGTCGCTGAACATCAGCAACTCGTCGGCGCGCTCGACCGGCAGGCCGCGAATCTGATCAGCCACCAGGCGAACTTTCTGGGCGGAAATCCTGGCGCCCTTGAGCTTTGCAATCGCTTCCATCACCGTCATTCCCGTCACTTGGTTTTCCGATCGCCCGAATGACCCTTGAAGGTCCGGGTGGGTGCAAATTCCCCAAGCTTGTGCCCGACCATGTTCTCGTTGATCAGGATCGGCACATGCAAACGGCCATTGTGAACCGCGATCGTCAGGCCGACCATGTCCGGAAGAATCATGGAGCGGCGCGACCAGGTCTTGATAGGACGCTTGTTGTTGGTCTCGACAGCCGCTTCCACCTTGGAAACCAGGTGGTGATCGACAAACGGCCCTTTCTTGATTGAACGTGGCATGGTGAATCCTTAGGCTCTATTTCCGCTTGCGAGAACGCGTGATGTACTGGCCGGTACGCTTGTTCGACCGAGTGCGCTTGCCCTTGGTCTGCTGACCCCACGGGGTCACCGGATGCCGACCGCCCGAGGTCCGGCCTTCGCCGCCGCCGTGCGGATGGTCAACGGGGTTCATGGCCACACCGCGCACGGTCGGCCGGACGCCACGCCAGCGCTTCGCGCCCGCCTTGCCCAGCTTTTCCAGGTTGTGCTCGGAATTGGCGACCTGACCGATAGTGGCCCGGCAACGGGTGTGGATTTTGCGCATTTCACCCGAACGCAGCATCACGGTGGCGTACTGGCCTTCGCGCGCAACCAGCTGGACGACCGATCCGGCGCTGCGCGCCAGCTGGCCACCCTTGCCGGGCTTGAGCTCGACATTGTGGATCTGGGTACCAACCGGAATCGAGCGCAACGGCATGGCATTGCCGGGCTTGATCGGCGCTTCCGAACCACTCAACACCTGATCGCCGGCGCGCATGTTGCGGGTCGCCAGAATGTACCGGCGCTCGCCGTCCATGTACTTGACCAGGGCGATGTGGGCACTGCGATTGGGGTCGTGTTCGATCCGTTCGATCACGCCCTTCACGCCGTCCTTGTCACGCTTGAAGTCGATGACGCGGTAATGGTGCTTGTGCGCACCACCCCGGTGACGGGTGGTGATCCGGCCGGCGTTGTTCCTGCCACCGGTGGAATTCTGCGATTCCAGCAGCGGCGCATAGGGGCGACCCGACCACAGATGATCGTGGCGGACGGAGACCTTGCCGCGACGGCCCGGCGATGTGGGTTTTGCTTTGACGATTGCCATGTCTGTTCAATCCCGGCTATCAGTTCCAGACCTCAGTCTGCCTGTAAATCTTCGATGACCTGACCTGCGCGCAAACGCACGTAGGCCTTTTTCCAGTCCCGCTGCCGTCCGGCGCGGAAACGAAAGCTTTTGCGCTTGCCCTTGACGTTGACGACCCGAACCTCCTCGACTTCCACGTCGAACAGGCCCTCTACGGCTTGTCGGATCTGAACCTTGTTGGCATCCTTGAGCACCTCGAACACGTACTGGTTCGAATCGGCCTGCAGGCGCGCCGTCTTTTCCGAAACATGCGGAAAGCGGATGATCTGATACATGCGTTCGCCGTTCATGACAACCACTCCTGAATCTTTTCCACGGCCGCAGGCGTCATCACCACCTTATCGGCGCCGACCAGGCTGACCGGATCGAGACGATCGGCTGCCAGCACAAAGACGCCGCGGAGATTGCGAGCGCCGAGGTACAGGTTGCCGTCCGGCTCCGAATCGATCAGCAGGCCGGTCGTCACGCCGAGCCCGTCGAGCAATTCGCGCGCCAGGCGCGACTTCGGCTCAGCGAGCTTCAGCTCGTTGACCAGCACCAGGCGTTCCTGCCGAACCAGCTCGGAGAGAATGGCCTTGATTGCGCTGCGATACTGCTTGCGGTTCACCTTCTGGGTGAAATCCCGCGGACGCGCGGCAAAGGTAACGCCGCCCGTGCGCCAGATCGGACTACGGATGGTGCCTGCGCGCGCATTGCCGGTGCCTTTCTGGCGCCACGGCTTCCGGCCACCTCCGGAGACATCCGAGCGATTCTTTTGCGCCTTCGTGCCGGCGCGCCCTCCGGCCAGGTAGGAAATGACCACCTGGTGGACCAGCGGCTCGGAAAAATCGCGGCCGAACACCTGGTCTGAGACCTCCATGTTCGTACCGCCGGCGACTGCGAGTTCCATCACTCCACTCTCCTGAAACGTTAGGCCTTGTTCGAAGGCCGGACAAACACATGCCCGCCGGGTGCACCCGGAACCGCCCCGCGAATCAGCATCAGATTTCGATCGGGATCGATCCGCACGACCTCGAGGTTCTGGGTCGTCACGCGCTCGCTACCCATGTGGCCGGCCATCTTCTTGCCCTTGAAAACCCGCCCGGGCGTCTGACACTGGCCAATGGAACCGGGCGCACGGTGCGACAGCGAGTTGCCGTGCGTGGCATCCTGCATGCGGAAGTTGTGGCGCTTGATCACGCCGGCAAAGCCCTTGCCCTTGCTGGTTCCGGTCACGTCGACGCGCTGACCGGCCTCGAATCGATCGACGGAGACTTCAGCACCGACCTGGAATTCGGCGACCTCGGCGGCCGCAGCGCGGAATTCCCACAGGCCCTCGCCCGCCTCGACACCGGCCTTGGCATAGTGCCCGGCCAGCGGGCGGGTGACCAAAGACGCACGGCGGCTGCCGCTGGTGACCTGGATGGCGGTATAACCGTCTCCATCGTCGGTCCGGATCTGGGTGATCCGATTGGGGCTGACCTCGACGACCGTGACCGGCACGGAGGTGCCGTCCTCGATGAAGATTCGAGTCATGCCCTTTTTCTTTCCAACAAGTCCGATCGTCATGTCTGCTTCTCCGGCATCCGTCATCAGTACAGCTTGATCTGGACGTCGACGCCAGCCGCCAGGTCCAGCTTCATCAGCGCGTCCACGGTCTTGTCGTTGGGGTCGACGATATCCAGGAGCCGCTTGTGGGTCCGGATTTCGTACTGATCGCGCGCGTCCTTGTTGACGTGCGGGGAAATCAGGACGGTGTAGCGCTCCTTGCGAGTCGGCAGCGGAATAGGACCCCGAACCTGGGCTCCCGTGCGCTTGGCGGTATCCACGATTTCCTGGGTCGAACGATCGATCAGACGATGATCGAACCCCTTCAAACGAATACGGATTTTCTGTTCGGCCATTGCCGTACGCCTTTAGTCTGTAAAAGAACTCGAACCGGCCACCCTTTCGGGCGACCACTGCTTTGATCCGAAGATCAAGAGCCCCCTCAGTCCCGGACTGAAGGGGCCCCTTGATCCGAGCCGCCCATTATAGCAACGGCCCCGTCAGAATTGCCAGTGTTATTCGTGAATTTTCGCCACCACGCCGGCGCCGACCGTGCGGCCGCCTTCGCGGATGGCAAAACGCAGGCCTTCTTCCATCGCGATCGGCGCGATCAGCTCG
>JAWLFD010000019.1:0-18429 GCA_041685745.1 Wenzhouxiangella sp. | reverse complement strand
GCGCGCATGCGCCTCTCGACGGTTTGCCCGTTGACCATGCGCTCGGCCAGCCAGGGGTAGGCCGGCATGTTGGAGTCGGGAACGACGGCGCGCGGGTCGACCATGTGCAGGTAGTGCCAGTCGTCGCTGTAGCGTCCGCCGACGCGGGCCAGGTCCGGGCCGGTGCGCTTCGAGCCCCACTGGAAGGGTCGGTCGTAAACGAACTCACCGGCCACCGAATAGTGGCCGTAGCGCTCGGTTTCTGCGCGGAAAGGCCGAATCTGTTGACTGTGGCAGTTGTAGCAGCCTTCGGACACGTAGACGTCATAGCCGGCCAGGCGCAGCGGGCTGTAAGGTTCGACGCCGTCGGCCGGTTCGACCACCGCGCCCTTGAACATCAGGGGAACGATCTCGACCAGGCCGCCGAAGCTGATCGCAATGACGATGAGGACGGCCATCAGGCCGATGTTTTTCTCGATTTTCTCATGCATGGTGGTTGGCTCCTCGATCGTCTCAGGCGTGAGCCGGCGTGATGACCGGCACTTCTTCGGCCCGTCGGGGCGCCATCTGCCACGTCTTGTAGACGTTGTAGATCATGAAGAACATGCCCGACAGAAAGACCATGCCGCCGATCAGGCGCAGGACGTAATACGGTTCGGTGAACTGCAACACCTCGATGAAGGTGTAGGTCAGCGTGCCGTCGTCGTTGAACGTCCGCCACATCAGGCCCTGCATCACCCCGGCGATCCACATCGCCACGATGTAGAGCACGGTGCCGATGGTCGAGGTCCAGAAATGCCACTCGATCAGGCGGGTCGAGTACATCTCCTTGACCCCGAACACGCGCGGGAACAGCACGTAGAGCGCGCCGATGGAGATCATCGCCACCCAGCCCAGAGCGCCGGCGTGGACATGCCCGATGGTCCAGTCGGTGTAGTGCGACAGCGCGTTGACCGTCTTGATCGACATCATCGGGCCTTCGAAAGTCGACATGCCGTAGAACGACAGGGCCACGATCATGAAGCGCAGGATCGGGTCGGTCCTGAGCTTGTGCCAGGCGCCCGACAGGGTCATGATGCCGTTGATCATGCCGCCCCAGCTCGGCGCCAGCAGCATCACCGAAAACACCATGCCCAGGGTCTGGACCCAGTCGGGCAGGGCGGTGTAGTGCAGGTGATGCGGACCGGCCCACATGTAGATCGCGATCAGCGACCAGAAGTGGACGATCGACAGGCGATAGGAGTAGATCGGCCGCCCGGCCTGCTTGGGCACGAAGTAATACATCATCCCCAGGAAGCCGGCGGTCAGGAAGAACCCGACCGCGTTGTGCCCGTACCACCACTGAACCATGGCATCGACGGTGCCGGAGTAGAGCGGGTAGGAGTGGCTCAGGCCGGTCGGCAGCGCCAGGTTGTTGACGATGTGCAGCACGGCGATGGTCAGGATGTAGGCGCCGAAGAACCAGTTGGCGACATAGATGTGCCGGACCCTGCGCTTGACGATGGTGCCGAAGAAGACGACCGCGTAGGCCACCCAGACCACCGCCACGAGCAGCGCCAGCGGCCAGATCAGCTCGGCGTACTCCTTGCCCATGGTCAGGCCCATCGGCAGGGTAATGGCGGCACCGACGATCACCGCCTGCCAGCCCCAGAAGGTGAACGCGGCCAGCCCGTCGGAAAACAGGCGGGCATGACAGGTGCGCTGGACCGCGTAATAGCTGGCCGCGAACAGGGCCGAGCCGCCGAAGGCGAAGATCACGGCATTGGTGTGCAGCGGCCGCAGTCGGCCGTAGCTCAGCCACGGGATTTCCCAGCCCAGGCCGGGCCAGACCAGCTGGGCGGCGATGAACACGCCGACCAGCATGCCGACGATGCCCCAGACCACGGTCATGACGGCAAACTGCCGCACGACCTTGTCGTTGTAGGTAGTGCCTTGGCTCATGGGGTTCTCCCTCGAGAAGATGCCTGTAAGAAGCTGCAAATGGTCGCGATTTCTTCGGTGTGAAAAATTGATATGGATCAAGTTTTGCTGATTTAGTCAGGCGCCATTTGCGTCCCACTATAATCGAGCCTTGACCACCTGATGGACCCGGCGCCAATCAACCTGGGCAACGCTCGCATTCCGGCCAGCGACTGGCTATTGACCGAAACCGTGCGCCTGCACGAAGAGCGGCACGGGCGCGTGCGTGACGATGAGACGGCCAACGTGCTGGCGCGCGAAACCAGCGGCGGGCTGGCTCCTCGCCTGGCCCGGCGGGCGGCCGCGCTGCCCGCAGCCTCCGCGGTCAAAGCCGATCTGGTGCGCCTGCGCCGATTGGTCGTGCGCCTGTCGCTGCTGGTATTGCTGCTGGCCTTGGTCGCCGGCGCGCTGGCGGCCCTGTCGAGCGCGCAGGCGCGCGAAGTGGACGTTCTGCTGGCGGCTGCCTCCCTGCTCCTGCTGCCCGGACTGATGCTGCTGGTCTGGCTGGTGGCGATGCTGGCGACCCGCCCTGGGCGCGCGGCGCCGGGCTTGAGCAGCGGCCTGGTCGGGTTGGGGTTGCGACGTCTGGGGCCGCGCCTGCTGTCCGGACCCCTGGCCGCTGAAACCGTCTCGGCCGGGGCGGGTCTGCTGACGACCGGTCCCGGACGCTGGCTGCTGGGCACGCTGACGCACGCATTCTGGGCCACCTACGGCCTGGCGGCGCTGGCCACGCTGGCACTGCTGTTCAGCATCGCCCAGTACGATCTGAGTTGGGGAACCACCCTGCTGACCGATGAGACCGTGGTCGGGCTGATTCAGGCTCTGGCCTGGTTGCCGGCCGCGCTGGGACTGGTCGAACCGCTGACCCCGGAATGGATCCTGGCCGGGCGCGAAGGCGCGCAAGGCGGCGAACTGCGTGCCGAGTGGGCGCAGTTTCTGCTGATTCTGGTTGCTGTCTACGGGATTCTGCCGCGCCTGGTGCTGATGCTGCCATGCGCCGGTCTTGCGGCCGCGGGACTGCGACGCCTGCGGCTGGATACCGCCAGGCCCGGCTACCTGCGCCTGGCGGGCACCCTGAACGCCGACGCTGAAATCCAGATTCGGGGCCGGCGCCCGCAGGCCGCCGCCGCACCAAGTCGCGAACGCCCCGGTACCGTCGCCGGCCCGCCCTTGCTGGTGGGTGTGGAACTGGAGCGCAAGGACTGGCCGGTGCCGCTGCCCGGGATCGACTGGCGTGCCCTGGGCCGGGCCGATACTCGCCGCCAGCGCACCGGCTTGCTGGCGGCGGTCGAGTCGCTGGCCACTCCGCCGCCGGCCGTCCTCGCCCAGTGTTCGGCCCTGCGCACCCCCGACGAGGGTACCGGCCGCTTCCTGGCGGCCCTGGCCGATGCTGCCGGGACCGTGCTGGTACTCTGGCTCGACGAGCTTGATGCCTGGCGCGCGCGCGGCGGCGAGCGCGGTGAGCGCGAGGCCGACTGGCGCGCGCTGGCCGAACGCATCGGGGCCGATCTGGTGGTCGTCGATGCCGATGCGCCGGAGGCCGGCGCCCTGGCCGAACTGATGCAGGCGCTGGGCGAGCGACCATGAGTCGATCCGCGCGACCCATGCTGGACCTCGCCGTCGTTGGTCATACCAACACCGGCAAGACCTCGCTGATCCGCACCCTGCTGCACCGGCGCGACTTCGGCGACATCCGCAACCGCGCCGGCACCACCCGCCAGGTCGCCTCGGCGCCGTTGACTGTCGACGGCGAAACCCTGATCACCCTGTACGACTCGCCCGGGCTGGAAGACGCCCCCGGTCTGCTGGAGTGGCTGGACGCCCAGCCCGGTACCCGCCATGACGGGCCCGAGCGGATCCATGTCCTGCTGACCGACCCGCAGGCCCGCCAGCGCTTCGATCACGAGGTGCGGGTGCTCGACCTGATGCTCAACGTCGACGTGGCCCTGTACGTGGTCGACGTTCGTGAACCGGTGCTGGAAAAATACCTCGATGAACTGGCCGTGCTGGCCCTGTGCGGTCGTCCGTTGCTGGTGGTGCTGAACTTCGTGGCCAGCGAGCACGCGCGCGAATCCGACTGGCGCGACGCCCTGGCCCGTATCGGCCTGCACACGGTGCTGGCCTTCGATGCCGTCGTTCGCGACCCGGCCACCGAGCGGCGCCTGTTCGAAAAACTGGCCAGCCAGCTCGATCCTTTTGCGCCGACGCTCGAGGCCTGGCTGGCGGCTCGTGCCGACGAGGAACAGATCCGTCTGGTCGCGGCCGTGGAGACCATCGCGGAGATGCTGATCGACGTGGCGGGCGTCGAGCGCGAGGCCCAGTTGCGCTCCAAGGCCGACCAGGGCCGTGCCACGGCCGATCTTCACCGGGCCGTGCGCGATCGCGAACAGGCCTGCGTCGGTACGCTGCTCGATCTGTATCGCTTCGGGCGAGAGGACTACGCCGGTGACGACCTCCCGCTCAGCGACGGGCAGTGGGGCGAAGACCTGTTCGACCCGGCCACCCTGCGCCACCACGGTATCCGCACCACCGGCCATGTCGGCATCGGCGCCGGTGCCGGCGCGGCGGTCGACGTCGCCACCGGGGGCTTGAGCCTGGGTGCGGGCACTCTGATCGGGGCGGCGCTGGGGGCCGGGGTCGGACTGGCGCGCGGTTTCGGCGGCCGCATCGGCGATCGCCTGAGCGGTCGAGTGCGCCTGATGGTCACCGAACCCACCCTGCGCCTGCTGGCCTGGCGTCAGCTGCAGCTGCTCGCAGGGCTGCGCCAGCGCGGTCACGCCAGCCAGGCCCCGCTCAAGGCGGTCGAGCGCGAGCGCTGGGCGGAAAAGCAGCTGCCCGCTGCCCTGATCCGGGCGCGTCGCCACCCGGACTGGTCCGCGCTCAATCCCTCGACCACGCCCGCGCCGGCCCGCGCTCGTGCCATCGCCGATCTGACCGGTGATCTGCGTCGGGCGGTGGATGGGCAACGCCCCGGGAAAGCTGCAGACTGAGCTCCCGCGCCCGGCAGAAGACTTCGTTCCGATTGTGCTGGATTTTCGGGGCCGACTGGGATATACTCGCCGTGCCTGTAGATTATGGCAGTGAGTAATCAGGTCGTTTCCCCCTCCGGTTTACCTCCGATCACCCCCGCTCATAGACTGCACGCGCTTTTCTTTTTTGTGTAATTACAAGGTAGCAAGAACAATGGCAACAGGTTCCGTCAAGTGGTTTAACGAGGCGAAGGGTTTCGGTTTCATCAGTCAGGATGATGGTGGCAAGGACGTATTCGTGCATTTCAGCGCCATCCAGGGCTCCGGATTCAAGACGCTGGCCGAAGGTCAGAAGGTCGAATTCGACATTCAGGACGGCCCCAAGGGCCCGCAGGCAGCGAACGTACAGCCTGCCTGAAGTCCTTTTTCTCCACTGGAGAAGACGAAAAACCCCGCCCTCGAGCGGGGTTTTTTGATCTGGGTCGGGTTTTGGTCTCGACGAAGTGCCTACACTCGGGGTTCAAAATCACGCAGTCGTGATTGCTTTCACCGTCTCCTGGACCCGAAATGACCGAAGACAATGCGCAAATCGAATCTTGCCCGCTCGACCCGCCGCTGAGCCCTGAAGAAGCCCGCGTCCTCGGTTGTCTGATCGAAAAGGAGGCCACCACCCCGGAGGCCTATCCGCTCACCCAGAATGCCTGCGTGACCGCGGCCAACCAGAAAACCAGTCGTCATCCGATCATGAAGCTCGATCCGGGTCGCGTCGGGCAGGCACTGCGCCAGCTTGAACAGCGCGGTCTGGTCCGGAGCGAGTTCGGCGCCCGCGCGACCCGTTACGCCCACCAGGCCGATAGCGGCCTCGAGTTGACCCCACCCCAGCGCGCGCTGCTGGGCCTGCTGATGCTGCGCGGTCCGCAGACGCTGGCCGAGTTGTTCGCCCGTAGCGAGCGGCTGCATCGCTTCGATGATCTGGACGAAGTGCGCTATTGCCTGGATCGCCTGGCCGGCCGGGACGCCCCGCTGGTCATCCTGCTGGCGCGAGGCCCCGGTCAGCGCGAAGACCGTTATGCCCACACCTTGACCGGCAAGATCGACAAGCCCGCCGCAGCGGCGAAGTCGGCCGGTGAGTCGGTCGACGAGGCGGTAGCGGCGAGCCTGGAGAGCCGGATGTCGGCGCTGGAAGAGCGCATGGCCGCGCTCGAAGCCGGGATGAAGATGCTGCTGCCGGGCGGCTCGCGACCCTCAGCCTGATCGAGCCGCCGCGATCAGCGCCGGCGGGGCCTCGCCGGCGCAACTCAATCGCTCGAAATCGTTTTTAAGCCGCGCCAGGCGCGCCGATATCCGATCGCGCTGCGCCGGCTCGGTCAGGGCCACGACTTCTTCCAGCGCCTCCAGGGTCAGTTCGCGGTTGGCCTCGATCGCTCGGCGGTAAGCGTCCGGCCAGACTGAATCCGGCGCCACCAGGGCGCTGATTTCCTGCTCCAGGAAGGCGCGATCGTCTCTTCTCGACAGCGCCGAAGCGATCCGCTCGCGCCAGTACAGCCGCTGGGCCAGCTGATAGGAGTGGGTGGGCTCGAGGTCGTCTGCCCATTGCTCCAGGCGCCTGCGCTGGTCCGGGCTGATCGAACCCATGATGCGTCGCAGTCGGCGCTCCATGCCCTCGACCCGGTCGATCGCCCATTGTCCGTCCGACCGGGTACCGATTTCCTCGCGCAGGGTGTCTATGCGCTCATCCAGCGCCAGCAGCACTTGGTCGACCTGCTCGTCGTCGAGCGAGACGGCCAGTTCGACCAGCATGGGCTGAAGGCGTTCGGCCAGGGCGCGCGCGAAGTCGGCCAGGTGGTCGCCATGGTTGGCCAGGCGCACCTGATCCAGGCGTCCGGCCAACAAGTCCAGGCGCAGCTGCTCGATCCAGGTCTGGTAGCGATCGAGTTGCGTGGCGCAGTGCCACAGCTGCTGCCGTTCCAGCCGTTCGCGCAGCATCGTGCGCTGGTCGCCTTCGAGTGACACCTGCTGGTTGACCCACCGCACCGTCAGCCAGTCGAGATTGTTGTAGGCGATGCGCGTGCTGCAGCCGGCCGTGAAAACCAGCACCAGCGAAACCGCGATCAGCATTGCGAGCGTTTTCATGATCGCCAGACTACGCCCGTCCCGCCAAGCCGGTGTCGTCAGTAGCGCGCCCGGCCGGGTCCGATCGGCGCTTGCCGCCGCTCCTCGGGACACGGAAACGGCCGCCGTTCGGGGCCTGCGTGGTAGTGGTGCTCCTCGCCATCGGCGACCAGGACGATCTGAAATCCCTCCACCAGAGCCTGCGTGTACACGCCGTCGGGTCGTGGACAGCCGAGCGAACCGTCCGACCAGGTGACCGCCTGGGCACTGACGACCCGAACGCGCTCGGGGGGGATATCGAGGCGCTGCGAAAGATCGGCCACGGCGAGGCGCTCCAGCGGCCCGGTATCGGCCTGATCGGGTGGCGGTTGGGTCATCGGCATGTTCTCGGTGGGCGGCGTTTCGGCCGGCGGCGGGGCGTCGTTACAGGCAATCAGCGACAACAGCATGACGACGGTCGACAGTATGCGAACCTGGAAGCGGGCTGCATTCGGGTACACGGTGATCACTCCAGCGGGTGAGCCTCTAGTCTGGTCGATGACGGGGTCGGATTCAAACCCGGCCGGATCACGCGCAATGTGCGAGCATGCAACCCTTGCATACAAACGGCAGAGGAGTCTTGAGCATGGTCGTGGTCCATCATCTGGAAGATTCACGCTCGCAGCGCGTCTTGTGGCTGCTCGAAGAACTGGGCGTGGAATATCGGGTCAAGCGCTACCAGCGCGATCCGAAGACGTCGCTGGCACCCGACGCGCTGCGCAAGGTCCATCCGCTGGGCAAGTCGCCGGTGATCACCGACCAGGGCGAGACCTATGCCGAGTCCGGCGTGATCGTCGAGTACCTGGCCCGCACCTACGGCGACGAGCAGTGGGCGCCCAAGCTGGAGGATGAGCGCTACTGGCAGTTCGCCTACTGGATGCAGTACGCGGAAGGCTCGCTGATGCCGCCGCTGCTGCTCAAACTGATCTTCGAAAGGATTCGAACAGGACCGGGACCGTTCTTCATTCGTCCCATCCTGCGCAAGATCGCCGACGAGGTCGACAACGCCTTCGTCAACCAGCAGATTGCCACCCATTTCAGCTACGTCGACCGCTACCTGGCCGAACACCAGTGGTTTGCCGGCGACGCCATCTCGGCGGCCGATATCCAGATGAGCTTTCCGCTGGAGGCCGCCGTGTCTCAGGGCGTCGTCGACGATGCGTTTCCCGCCATCGGCAAGTACGTCGAGCGTTTCCAGGCGCGCGATGCTTACCGGGAAGCGCTTCGGCGGGGCGGCGACTATGCCTATGGTCCGGCTGAATAGAGCGGTTCGAGCAGCGGTGTCAGCGATCGATGGCGTAGCTCAAGTCCACGCCGGTGTCGCGCTCGCCGGAGACGACGCGCACGCCCCAGCGCCGTGAGAGCTCGTAGCGGCCCGAGAGCACGTTGCCGGCCTCGAACAGGCCGATTCCGTAGCTGACAAACAGCCGCGGGAGCAGGTAGAAGCCGATGCTGACCGCGGCCTGACCGCTGGCGTGATCGAAATCGGCGCCGGTGACCACGTATGCCAGGGCTTTTTCTTCGCTGGTGGGCGGGTCGGTGAAAAGGGTGATGCGCGGGTCCTGGGCGTTGCCGCGGATGCGCACCCCGGCGGCTTCGACCTGGGGATCGCCGAAGATTTCGCGCACCGCCTCGATGTCCAGGCCCGGGTTGTCGACGGCGTGGCCGGTGAACAGGATTTCGCCGTCTTCGATTTCGAGGTTTTGCCCATAGGCCCGATAGGAACCTTGGGGAATCCGGATCACCCCCCGCGCGCGCGGCTGGATGCTTTGCCGCTGCCACTGCATTTCCAGGCCGCCGGCCAGACGCGCTTCCATACCCAGCGCGGCCAGGCGCGCATCATCGCCCAGATCCAGGGCCAGCCGTCCCTGCAGCCGGCGCGCCATGTCCGACATCTCCTCGTCTTGTTCGGTTTCGCCGCGTACCCGCACGTCATCGGAGGCGGTGATGCGCTCGGCCGCACCCGGCGGGACACCGGCTCGCAGGTGCTCGACCCGGATGTCGCCATCAATGGTGGTCAGCCCATCGGCGGACCGCTGGAGTCGGATATCGGGACTGGCCCGCAGCTGTAGCCAGTCGACGCTGGCAAAGACGAAGTTTTCGCCCCTGACGGTCGAATCGAATTGCCACTGGTCTTCGATCAGGTCCATGTCGGCGCTGACCGTTGCCGAGCCGTCACCGCTGCGCAGTGTGCCGTTGAGTTCGGCGCTGGTTTCCGTACCCTCCAGACGCAGCAGGATGTCCTCGATCCGAAGTCCCAGCGGGGCATTGACGAGCCGGCCTTCGCGCAGCTCAAGATGGCCCTCCAGGCCGGGGCTGAGCAGGGCGCCGCTCAGCTGGACCCGGCCTTCGAGCCGACCGCCGAGCTGGTCGAGGTCGGTCACCAGTCGATTGAAGACGCCAATATCGGGTAGATTCAGTCGCGCTTCGGCATCCACCGTGGCCGAAGACAGGTCTTTCAGATCGACCAGACGGGCCTCGCCGTTGAAGCGGCTGTCTCCTTCAAGCGCGGCTTCCAGCGAAACCCGCAGAAACCCCGGCTCGGGGTCCAGCCCGAGGCGAACGCTGTCGATGCCGAGCAGGCTGGTATCGGTCCCCAGTGGCTGGATCACGCCTTCGCCCAGCCGAAGCTCGCCGGCCAGTCGGTCCAGGCCGCCGGCGTTGCTCCAGCCGGCCTGCAGTTCACCCGACAGCGGCGTGGTCAGATTGAACACCGGGTCCAGCGGCACCAGCAGCAGGTCCATCGGGACCTGCTCGATGCCGATGTCCACCCGACCGGTTTCGGCGACTTCCAGCGTGCGCAGACAGATGCGGCCTTCCCGGTTGGCGGTCTCGACCAGGCAGCCGCGATCGGCGCGCAGGCTGCCCGCGTCTACGTTGAGCGCCATGGGTTCGGCCAGCGCCCAGTCGCCGGCGATGGTATTGCCCAGATACAGATCGTCCAGGCTGCCGGCCCAGGCGCTGACCTCGGACAGCGTGCAGCTGTCCAGGCGCCCGGTCGCGTCCAGATCCACGCTGCCGCGCTCACCGATCAGGTTCAGCTGGGCGTCGTGATCGTCGCAGTGGCCGTCGAGGCTGAGCTCCAGCTCCTCGATTCGCTCCCAGGGATTAAGATCGAGTTCTGAAAGCTGCAGGTTCAACTGCGCGGAAGGCCGATCTCCCAGCCAGGTCAGATCCGTTTCAAGCTCCGCGCTTTCCAGGGCGATCTTTCCCCAGCCCGCCTCGGTCAGCGTGCCGGCCAGACGGCCGGTTCCGGACGAGAGGTCGACCTGCCCATCCAGTACCAGGCGTCCGGACAGTTCCGGCACGAACTGACCCAGGGCGGCGGCATCCAGGGCCAGCTGCCAGTCGTGACCGTCGGGGCTGGTCAACTCGAGCCGGTTGTCGCCGAAGCGCAGGCGCAAGTTCCCGGCCTGGGGCTTGTCCTCGCGCAGGCTGATCCGACCCCGGCCGGAAAGCGGCTGATTGCGCAATTCGCCGTCGAGCCGGCGCAGGTCCAGAGCGATGTCATCCAGCGCCTTCGCCTGCAGCCCGAGATCGGCGTCGATCCGACCCGGCCAGTCGCCGGCGAAACGACCGGTATCCAGTCCACGCAGCTCTAGCTCGAGGCTGGCGCCGAGGCTGGGCTGGAACTGCACCTGGCCGCTCGTTTCAATCTGCCCGGCCGACCCGGCATCGGCGAGCAGGCGCTCGATTTCGGCCGAGCTCTGGTCGCCGTGTGCGCTGGCGTCTACCTGCAGTTCGGGCTGGTCGAGCAGCTGGAGGATGGCGTCGAGTTCCATTTGCCAGTCGCTCAGCCGGCCGGTCAGGCGCAGCGTGCCGGAGCGACTCTGGAACAGCAGATCGTCGGCCTCGGCCAGCGGCGGCCAGTCCAGATCGCTCCATTGCAGGTCGGCCGCCAGTTCATCGCTTTCGGGTGACCAGTTACCGCTGCCCTGCAGCGACAGGCTTGTGGGTGGGGCGGCAAATTGCAGGTCTTCGACGGTGATTCGCGTCGGGCTGGCGTCGAGGTCGAAGCCACCGGACAGGCGCGCCGCGGCCGGCCATTCGGGGCTCAACGGGCTCAGATCCAGGGCATCGGCGTCCATCCGCAGGCGCGCGCGCGGGCCGGCGGAAAGATCGACGCTGCCGGTGAGCGCGACCTGACCGTCGAAGGCCTCGATCCGGCCCTCGCGCAGCTCGATGCGCTCCAGATCGCCGGCCAGTTCAAATCGCCAGGTATTGGCCGGCAGGTCTTCGCCGACGGCGCGACCGTCGATGTCCAGGCGCCAGTCCCGCGGGCCGCCCTGGGCGTTGATCTCGAGTCCCTCGACGGCCAGATCGACATCCGGCCAGTCGCCCAGGCGCCCGGCCAGGGCAAGCTCGGCGTCGATCTGATTCAGCGGTTCGCGCACAACGAGCTGACCGTCGAGGCCGGCCGGACCGTCGGCTTCCAGGTCGATGGTCAGTTTGGACAGATCACCCTCGACCACGGCCTTGAGGGCCTGGCTCGGCCCGTCGGGGATCGAGTAGTCGGTGTCGAGCACCAGGCGCCCGGCGAAGGGCTCCGACAGTCCCCAGTCGCCGTTGAGGCTGGCCGCCAGTTCGGGCAGTTCGACCTCCAGGGTCTCGATCTCGAGCCGCTCGCCGGCGCGGGCGACGAGATGGACGCGCTCGATCACGACCGGCGCATCGCTTGCCGGCGGATGAACGCGGAAATCGCTAAGCGTCAGTTCGCGCACCCGGATATCGATCGGGCTGGTCAGGTCCGGCAGCACCAGGGGTGGTTCGTCATCCGGTTTTTCTTCGTCGCTCGCTGTGAGGTGAACCTGACCGCCGGAGGCTCGCAGCCAGCGGACGTCGACCCGGGGCGAGGGCGGCAGGTGGACGCGCACGGCCAGCTCCAGGCGATCAACGTCGGCCCGCACGCCGGCCTCGTCGATTTGGACGCCGCGCAGCACGATGCCGCCGCGCAGGTCGCCCTCGAGGTTCTCCCAGGCCAGCGAGGGGGCAAAGCCGGCGGCCCGGTCCAGCAGCCAGGCCGCCCCGGACCGGGTGGTGGTCAGCCACCACCATCCCGCAGCCGCCACGCTGAACAGCAGCAGCACGGCGGCAAGGAAAATGATCAGAAACTTTTTCATAGCAGTCGCGTGCCGATGGTGAAGTGCACCCGCCAGGGCTTGTCGGCGTCGTCCAGGGCCTGGGCGATATCGATCTGGATCGGTCCGATCAGGGTGTACCAGCGAAAGCCAGCGCCGACGCCGCGCTTGAGCTTGCGCTCGTTCCAGTCATTGAAGGCGTTGCCGATATCGTAGAAAGCCGCCAGCGACCAATTCTCGCCGACCCGGTACTCGTACTCCATCGAGGCGGTGACGATGTGGTTGGCCCCGTTGCGATTGGTGCTGAGGCTTTCGAAGCCGTAGCCGCGCACCGTGCGGTCGCCGCCGGTCTTGAAGCGGTAGCGCTCCGGCAATTCGGTGATCGACAGGTCCAGCGTGCGATCGTCCAGCGCCAGGTTCAGGGTGCTGGTATCGGCCTCGGTATAACCAACCTCTCCGGCGAGAAGCAGCTTGTGGCGCTCGCCGAAGATGAGGTGCCAGCGCCCGTGCAGGTAAGCCTGGGCGAAGCTGACGTCCGAACCGGCCGATTCATGGGCGCCGAGTACGCGAGCCTCGACGATGTGGCCGTGGGTCGAAAAGCCGGTTCCGGAAATGTTGGGCAGGCGCCACGTCGCACCCAGAGCGACGGTATTGGTCTCGGTCTGCAGAAACGGGGCCAGTTCCGGGTTGGCGGCCAGCAGGGCTTCGTTCTCTTCGCTCAGGCTCGACTCGCGGAAAGCGTCGAAGGATTCGTTGAGCACGGCGACGAACAGTCGCTCCTCGATGGTCTGGAAGCGTTGGCGCCAGAACAGGCGTTCCTGCAGGCGGCCCAGGCGCAGCTCGACCTGCTCGCGACGACCGTCGAAGGAATCGAACACGGCCTCTTGCCGATTCTCGTCGTTGAAGCGGAAATCATCCTGCTGGCTGCGCAGCACCCCGCCTGCGGTGAGGAAGTCACCCGGGCGCTTGCCACGTGGGTGCAGGTACTCGCTGCGCAGCACGTATTCCCCGTCGGCCTGCTGGAAGCCGATACCGGAATCCAGGCGATTGCCGCGCGAGGACAGGTAGTGCCGGACCCAGCCCAGCTGGATGCGGGCGCCGGTGTCGGTGCCGAATCCGAGCGTGGCGCGGTAGGAATCGCGCGGGCGCGGGTCGAGCCGATAGTGCAGGTTGACCCGACCGGTCTCGGCATCGCGCTCCTCCTCGACGACGATGCGCTCGAACAATCCGGCCCGGGCCAATATCTCGCGTTGTTCATCGACCCGCTGGCGGGTGTAGGCCTCGTCGGCTTCGATGATGGTCAGGCGATCGAGCAGGCGCTCGCTGAACGGCGTGGGCTCGGCGGTATAACCGGAGAAACGGTAACGCTGGCCGGTTTCGAAATGCAGGTCGATGGCGGCCCGGTTGCGGTCGGGATCGACCAATACATCGCGGCGCTCGAAGCGATGATCGAAAAAGCCGTGCCCGTCGGCGATCTCGGTCACCGCCCGCCAGCCCGCCTCCCAGGTCGGGTGATGCAGCACGCGGCCCTCGCCAAGCGGCCAGCTTTCAAGCCATCCCGCCAGTTCGGGATGATCGGCGCCGGGACCGGTCAGCTGCAGATTGGCCTGGCCAATCGTCACCGGCTCGCCGGGCTGGATCTGGATGCGCGCCCGCCAGGGATCGCTCTCGCCCTCCGGCTCGATCAGCCGAACCTCGATTCTGGGCTGGTAGTGGCCGAACGGGCGCAGCGCCTGGCGGATTTCTTCGCGTGCATCGGCGCTCATCTGGCGCAGGCGCCAGACCGAAACCTCATCGAGATCCCCTGCCTGAACCAGCCCCAGGTGAGCCCGGACATTGTCCAGCATGGCCCCTTCGACACCGTCGATCTCGGTGACGATGGGGCGAGCCACAACGGGCAAGCTCAAGGCCAGCAGCAGCAAGAATGAACAAAACCGAAGAAACAAGGGCTACGACGCCGAACGATGCGTGGACACCATCGTACCGCGTGCCCCGTGGATTGTCTGCAAGCCGGGAGTGATCAGTAGCCGGCAGGAGTCTGGCGATCGAGCTGGCGGTAACCGATAGCCTCGCTGAGGTGCGTCATCTCCAGGCTATCGCTTTCGTCCAGATCGGCGATGGTGCGGGCAACGCGCAGAATGCGGTGATGGGCACGGGCCGAGAGCTGCAGCCGTTCGCAGGCCTGCTCCAGGAAGGTCGCCATCCTTGGCGGCAGCGAACAGTGGGCGCGGATTGCGCTCACGTCGAGACGGGCATTGACCGAGCCGCGCCGGGCCTGGCGCTCGCGCGCGGCCATGACCCGCTCGCGCACCGCGCTCGAGGGCTCGCCGGGCTCGTGCCCGTTGAGCGACTGGCGCGGGACTTCCACGTGCAGGTCGATGCGGTCAAGCAGCGGGCCGGAGATGCGGTCGCGGTAGCGCCGGGTCTGGTCGGGCGTGCAGGTGCAGCGCCCGGACGGATCCCCGGCGTAGCCGCAGGGGCAGGGGTTCATCGCGGCAACGAGCTGGAACTGGCTCGGGAATTCGGCCTGCACGGCGGCGCGCGAGATGATGATGCGGCCCGACTCCATCGGCTCACGGAGGACCTCGAGGACGTGGCGGCTGAATTCGGGCAGCTCGTCCAGGAAAAGCACGCCGCCGTGGGCCAGGGAAATCTCTCCGGGGCGGGGTTTCGAGCCCCCGCCGACAAGGGCGATGCCGGAGGCAGTGTGATGGGGCGCGCGAAAGCGTCGGTTTCGCCACCGGGCCGGCTCCAGCCCCAGGCCGGCAATGGACGCCACCGCGGCCGCCTCGAGGGCTTCGTTTTCGCTCATCGGCGGCAGAATGCCCGGAAGGCGCGAGGCCAGCAGGGTCTTGCCCGAGCCTGGCGGACCCATGAACAACAGATTGTGGCCACCGGCAGCGCAGATTTCCAGGGCCCGCCGGGCGCGGTGTTGACCAAGTACTTCGCTCAGGTCCAGATGCTCGTTGTCGTCGGCCGGCTCGACCGGCCGCGGCCGGGTCAGTTCGCCTTCGCCGTTGAGGGCGGCGACGACGTCCGTCAAGTGATCGGCAAGATAGACCTCGGCCTCGCTGACCAGGCTGGCCTCCTCGGCGTTGGCCGCCGGTAGTACCAGGCAGCGCTTCAGGCGTCGCGCCTGGAGGATTGCCGGCAGGCAGCCGCGCACCGGGCGCAGGCTGCCGTCCAGGGCCAGCTCGCCGAGAAATTCCCAGCGGGTCAGGTTGTTAGCCTCTACCTGGCCGGAAGCCGCCAGTACGCCCAGCGCGATCGGCAGATCGAAGCGCGCGCCTTCCTTGGGCAGGTCGGCCGGCGCGAGCGACACGGTGGTCTTCCACTGCGGACGGCGAAAGCCGGCGTTGTCCATCGCCGCACGAACCCGGTCCTTGCTTTCCCGCACCGCCGTTTCGGGCAGGCCGACGATGCCGAAGCCCGGCAGGCCGGGGCCGAGATGGACCTCGACCATGACTTCGGGTGCATCGATGCCCACCTGGGCGCGGGAAAATATGGTGGCCAGTCCCATGCTGTGGTCGCGGTTTCAGTTTGAAGGTCAGTATCACGGCAGAGCAAGGCGGCGCCAATCAGCCAGTCGAGCGGAGATTGCTAGGAAATCGACTCGACACGATCAGAAAACAGTCCGGAATCATTCTCGTTCGTGTTAAAGTTCCGTATCTGAACGATTTCCCACCACTGATAGACAGGAATGCCATGCGTCATTTGATCTTGATCATCTCCTCTGGAGCCCTGCTGGGCGCTTCGCTGGCGGTGGCCCAGGTACGGGACGATGCGGCCGAACAGGATGATTCGGTCGACCTGGAAACCATCGAAGTCGTCGATACCGAGCCGCCGGCCCCGGCCTATCTGGGTTTCGACCCGGTCGATACCGGACGCTCGGTGCTCGAACGCGAGTCGATCCGCGCCCACGAGACCGGCGACGGCGACATGCTCGATGCCCTGCGGCTGCTGCCCAACATCTCCTTCGACGTCAACCAGCAGTCGGTCAGGCGCGAGGATCTGCAGGATCTCAGGCCATCGGATATCGCCATTTCCGGCGCCCAGTTCTACGACAACAACATCCGCATCGACGGGGTCGGGGTCAACAACCTGCACGATGTCACCAACGACAACCCGTTCAACTTCAACGAAGTTGCCGGTTCGGCGTCGCAGACCATTTTCGTCGACCCGACCCTGATCGAAGCGCTGGACGTGCAGGACTCCAATGTCTCGGCCCGCTACGGAAACTTCACCGGCGGCGTGGTTGATGCGGTCATCCGTGATCCGCTGGGCACCTTTGGCGGGACCGTTCAGTACGGCTACCAGAACGAAGATTTCGTGCGCTACATCACCGACGGTCCGATCGATGCAGAGCGGGCGGAGTTGCCCCCCGAGTTCACGCGGTGGAAAGCGAATGCTTCGGTTGATCTGCCGATCAACGATCGCCTGCTGACCCTGGTCAGTCTGGGTCGGCACGAGGCCGAGGTCTTATACCCTGTCGACGAGTCCTATGGCGACTTCAGCCGGGCGTTGTCATCGCGCTCGGACAATCTGATGCTGCGATCGCTGTATCGGCTCAGCGATGATATTGATTGGCGGACCAGCCTGATCTACAGCCCTTACGAGAGCGAGGCCCAGCGCGGGAACTCCATCGACAGCCAGATCCTGACCGAGGGTGGTGGTCTGACCTTCTATACCGAACTCGAAGGCGCGAGCGGGGATTGGGACTGGCGCAGTCGCCTTTCTCACGCCTATGCCGATATGTCGCGCGAGGCGCCACAAGCCAACTTCAGCTGGTCTTCGGACGCACCGAGCATTGATTTCTGCACGAACCGGAACTGCTCGGCCGGAGGCTTCGGCGCCCTGGAACAGTGGCAGCGCGACTGGGTGATCGACGCCGAGGCCGAGCGCGCCCTGGGTCCGGGCACATGGGCGGCCGGCGCGACGGTGGAATGGATCACCGCGTTCAAGGAGCGCAGTCAGGAGGCGCGAGCCTATTCGCGCGGTGATTTCGACCCGGGCACGGTCTGTGCCTCACCGAACGATCCGGCCTGTATCGACGGCGAAATCGCCCTGCCGGTGTTCTTCTCCTACCAAACCTACGAGGCCGAGGTTGATCTGCTCCGGACCTCGCTGTGGACCGAGTACAGCGGCGAAATCGGGGCGCTGGACTATCGCGCCGGCCTGCGCTACTCGCACGATGACTTCCTGGACAACCACAAGCTGGCCCCGCGCCTGAGTGCGGCCTGGACCTTTGCCAACGACTGGTCGCTGAGCGCGGGCCTGAACCGCTACTACGGCGCGGCCACGGTAGCCTACGCGATTCGCTCGCAGTATCCCGACTTTTTCCGTTTCGTGCGCGAGCCCCGGGAAGAAAACGGCCAGCTCATTTTCAGCGAGGAAGACTGGCGGCTCGACCGGGTGACCGCGCTGCTGGGCTACCGCGAGCAGGATCTGGACACGCCCTACAGCGACGAGGCGACCATCGCCCTGACCATTCCTACGGAAATCGGCAGCTTCCGGGCCAAGGCGGTTTACCGCGAGCATCGCGACCAGCTCACCCGCTCGCCGATTGACCGGATCGAGGACGTCGACGGTATCGGTGAGCCCGTCCTGCGCCGGGTCTACGTGCCGACCAACGACGGCGAGACCGACTACCTGGGCTTAAGCCTGGAGTACTCCGGGAGCTGGCGCAACCACACGGTGCTGGCCAACATCGCCTGGTCGGAGACCAACACCAATTTCTCCGACTACATCAGTTCCTCCGTTGACCTCGAGGAACTGGAATCGGAGCTGGTGCTTTACAGGGGAGAGATCCTGTCGCTGGCCGAGCTGGACGACCGCGCCCAGCGCGAGAACTTCGCCACCCCGCTCCAGGCCAACCTGAGCCTGCAATCGGTCTGGTTCGACTCGGCGCTGCGGACCACGGTCTGGGTGTACTGGCGCGATGAGTACGAAACCATCGGGCGGACCTTCGAGCGCGAAGAAGTCGATGGCATTACCTACCGGGTTTGGGAGGACCTGACCCGCGATGCCTCGACCCGAGTGGATCTGAACCTGGATGGCCGCATTCCCACCGGCAGCCTGCGCGGCGAACTGCGCGGTGAGATTCGGGTGACCAACCTGTTCAGCGAGCTGCCGGCGACCGATGTGACCGAAACGCGCCCCTACCAGCGCGGCCGGACGTTCTGGCTGGGCCTGCGCTACGCCTACTGAAGCGAGCGATGAGGTCTTTCTGCGCGGCCTTGCGCGGGGCCGGCCCGGTGATGTTTCTCCTGGCCGGCCTGGTTCTGCTTGCTGCA